>NZ_WWRX01000008.1:328717-386158 GCF_009875575.1 Eggerthella sp. BIOML-A4
GCCCCGCCGGGGCGGTTGGTCGGCGGGGCGCGGCGGGGCTATGAAGTGCCGACGAAGATGTTTCACGTGAAACATCTGTACGGATAGACTGTCGCCCATGGCAAGCCGTCATCCTGAGCGGAGCGCCGGTCGCTTGGATGTGGGCGCGGCCCGCTGGGGCGGGGCGCGGCGGGAACTATGAGATGTGGCCCAGGAAGTCTTTCGTCCGATCGGACTTGGGGTGGTCGAACACCTCTTCGGGCGTGCCCTGCTCCACGATGAAGCCGCCGTCCATGAAGATGACGCGGTCGGCCACGTCGCGGGCGAAGCCCATCTCGTGGGTGACCACGATCATGGTCATGCCGCCCTTCGCCAGGCCTTTCATGACGCCCAGCACGTCGCGCACGAGTTCGGGGTCCAGCGCGCTGGTGGCCTCGTCGAACAGCATGACGTGCGGGTCCATGGCAAGCGCGCGGGCGATGGCCACGCGCTGCTGCTGGCCGCCCGACAGCTCGGAGGGCTTGTAGTCCACGCGGTCGGCCAGGCCCACGCGGGTCAGCTGCTCGACGGCGACCTTCTCGGCCTCCTCCTTGGCGCGATGCAGCACCTTCTGCTGCGCCAGCATCACGTTCTTCTTGGCCGTGAGGTGCGGGAACAGGTTGAAGTTCTGGAACACCATGCCCACTTTGGCGCGCACCTTGTTGATGTCGGTCTTCTTCGCGGTGATCTCGGTGTCTTCGAAGAAGATGCGCCCGTCCGTGGGCGTTTCCAGCAAGTTCACGCAGCGCAGCAGCGTCGACTTGCCCGAACCCGACGGACCCAGGATGACCACCACTTCGCCGCGTTGCACCTCAAGGTCGATCCCGCGCAGCACCACGTTGTCGCCGAACGATTTGCGCAGCCCCTCGATGCGGACCACCGGCTCGCCGACGCGCACGTCAGCTGCATTTGTGCTTTCTTCGCTCATATCCGCACCTCCTTAATGGCTGATATGGTTGGAGCCGGCCAGCGTCTCGGACATGCGCAGGCTCTTGGACACGGCCGCATCGGAGTCGGGCAGCACGGCCTCTTCCGACGTGATGGTCACGCCCTTCTTACGCTTCTTGCGGCCGCCCGCCATGCGCTGCTCCATCGAGTTGATGAGCTTCGTCATGGGAATGGTCACGATAAGGTAGAAGCCGGCGGCCACGATGTACGGCGTCACGTTGCCCGTAGCGGCCGTGATGGTTTTCGCGTACATCATGATCTCCATGACGCCTACGGCGGCCAACAGCGACGTGTCCTTGTACATGAGGATGAACTCACTCGTCATCGTGGGGATCACGCGCCGCACGGTCTGCGGGATGATAACGTAGAACATCGTCTGCGCGCCATTCATGCCCAAGGAGCGCGCAGCTTCGAACTGGCCGCCGTTGATGGACTGAATGCCCGCGCGGAATATCTCCGCCAGGTACGCGCTGGAGTTCAGCACGAGGACGATTGCGCCCAACACGAACAGATCCATTTTAATGCCGAGCAGCGGCAAACCGAAAAACGCGATGTATATCTGCAGAAACAGCGGCGTACCGCGCACGATGTTGATGTACGTAGCGCCGAGAGCGCGCGGGACACGGCTTTTCGCCATGCGCATGAACGACCACAGAAGGCCGATGGGAATGGCCAGCGGAAAGCTGACGATGACGAGCGCGATGGCGATAAGCCATCCGCTGAACACCACCGGCACCGAGGTGACGATGATGCTGGGGTCGAAGAACAGGTGGAGGAACTTGTTGGAGTTCCACGCCTTCACCCAATCCTGCATGCCGAGCCAAGTGGACAATTGCTCGGCCGGAGACGTGCTGACCACGTCGAACGTCTTGTCGGTGGCAGGCATGTCGAGCGTCTGCCCGTCCGCCGTGGTATAGCTTCCCGTCAGGCCGAAGGTTCCCCCATCGCCCGGCAAAAGCGTGCGGTTGCACTCCACCATGACAAGAGAGCCGGCAGGCGTGGCCTCGGGGAACGTCACCGTGACCAGCGATCCGCCGTCAACCTGCACCTTCGAGGCGACGTCGAGGCGATCGAGGCCGTTCATGACGGTAACCTTGACGTTCTCGGCGTCGACGGACGAGCCCTCGGGCAGATCGATAGCCAACGCCGACAGCGATTCGTCCTCGGCGGTCTGCCCTTGCCACGTGACGCGCGTGGGCGTGGCGCCCATGACCTTTTCGAGCGCGTCGTCGTTGGGCTGGGCGGTCCATCGCTCAACCTCCATCGCCTGAGCGCTCAGCGGAAACGCGAACAGCACGGCAAGTGCCGCAGCGGCCAAAAGCGCTGCGGCACTTGCCAGGTGCATCCGCGTGCATCGAATGATACTCATGATGTCACGCTGGTTAATTTACTGAAGCCACTTGGCGGCAAGTTCGTCGTACTTGCCGTTGTCATGCACGGCCTGCAGCGCTTTGTTCAGCGCCTTCGTGAGCTCGGGGTTCTCCTTGCTCACTGCGACGGCATACTGCTCGCCCGTGGGAATCTCCTTGATCACCTGGCAGTCCGAGTACGACCTCACGTAGTAGTTCGCCACCGGCAAGTCCACGGACACGGCATCGATCTGGCCGGAGTCGAGCGCGGCGAACACAGCCGTCATCTCGTCGTAACCGGTAACCTCGGCATCTTTGATGTTCTCGGCAGCCCACTCGTAGCCGGTCGTGCCGCTTTGGGCTCCGATCTTCTTGCCCTCAAGCTGGGCGACGTCGGTGATGCCCGAATCGCTGCGCACGGTGATGCTCTGGTTCACGTTGCAGTACGGATCGGTGAAATCCACCTGCTGCAGGCGCTTGTCGGTGATGGTGAACGAAGACACGCCGACGTCAGCCTTGCCGCCGGTCTGGATGAGCGGCACGATGGTGTCGAACTTGGTGGACGGCAGATACTCGCACTCGAGACCCATCTCTTCCGCCAGCAAGGTCATGAGGTCCACCGCGAAGCCTTCGGGCTTGTCGCCGTTGAGATTCTCGAACGGCGGGAAGTCGAGCGACGCCGCCACCGTCAGCTTGCCGTCGTTGACCAACGTGTAGCCCGCATCGTTCCCGCTGGTGCTGCTGGTAGTGGTTCCCTGATCTCCGGACGAGCAGCCAAACAGCGCGAGCGACGCGGCCAACGCGCCTGCGGCGACGAGCGCGCCCCATTTCTTGATATTCATGTTCCTCCCCTTTCCACTGCATCCGCTTTTCTCGAACACTATAAGTATGACGCAGTCGCACTACTATACGGCCCCGGACGCTCTTTATCAAAGGTCTAAGCGCCAAGAGAAGGGTTAGTTGAGCGTGATGGCCCCCGAGCGGTCGTTTCGGAGGGCCGTGCGGTTTAGCGCGCTAGAGCGATGGAGCGGCTATCCGCATACGGCGCACACAGCACACAGCACCGCGAGAAACGCGAAGTTGAAAGCCGTGAAGCGCGCGACGAAGCCGCTCGCCGTTTGGCGCGCCAATTCGGGACGGCGCCCGAGCGCAGCACGCACGGCACGATACTGGTTGAACGTGATGAGGCTGGCCAGCGATGCCACCAGCGTGCCCGCGCCGCCGATGTTCACGCCCACGAGCAGCGCCTGATAGCTGTCGGTGAAATGCGACAGCAACACCGCGGCCGGCACGTTGCTGACGATCTGGCTGGCGGCCGCGCTGGCCAGCAGCGCGTTATCGGCCATCGCCCGGGACAACACCGCTTCGACCGAGGGAATGCGCGCCATATTGCCCGCGAACACGAAGAAGCAGACGAAGGTGAGCAGCAGCCCGAAGTCCACCGAGCGCAGGGCGCGACGGTCGAGCACGAGCAAGCCGGCTACCACGGCGACGAGCGAAACCGGATACGGAACCAGGCGAAACACCGAGGCGATGACCAGCAGAAGCAGCGCGCCGAACGCGATGGCGCGACGACGGTCGACAGGGGCGACGTCGGATCGCGCGAGGTGCCGCCCCTCCGCAGGCCGCCCTTCGGAAGCGCGGGGCGTCGGCTTCGCGAACAGGGCGCAGCTCAGGCCGATGAGCAGCACCGACACGGCAAAGGGCAACGCCATGGTAGCAAGGAAGTCCGTCAGCGGGATGTCGAACCGCTCGAACAGGTAGAGGTTCTGCGGGTTTCCGAACGGCACGATCATGCCGCCGAGATTCGCCGCCAGGCTCTGCATGATGAACGCGAAGGGAAGCGCGCGTTCCCACCCCGCTTTGAGCAAAGTCGCCGCACAGAGGGGCAGCATCATGATGAGAGCCATGTCGTTCGTGGCGACCATCGACAGCACCAGCGTGATGCCCACGATGGCCGTGACGGCCGCGCGGCAGGTGGAGAAGCGCCCCACCATCGCGCGAGCCGTTGCTTCGAACACGCCTGCGTTGCGCAGCGCACCGACGAGCGCGAGGATGCCGAACAGGCAAGCGAGCGTTTTAAGATCGAAGTAACCCAGATAGGAGGCGTCGGGCGGCACGACCAGCATGGTGGCCGCCGCGGCGAGCGCCGACACGAGCAGCACCGCGTGGGTCCGCGCGAAGCGCAGGCAGGCCGAAGCGATGCGGGCGCGCGAAAAAACGCCCCTCGGATCAGGGGCGTTCGGAGAAGTCGATGAGGGGTCGCGCGTCATGGCGACCAGTGTAGCGCGTCGACGGACGGCGTACAACCGCCAAAGCGCGCGAACCCCCGCCCGTACGAGGTCGCGATCGCGGGGCGCAGGGCACGGCCGCGTCGATGCGGAGCGGGCGATCGCGGGGACGGAGCGGTCGGTGCGCAACGCGGCCTCCCAGGCCGATTCGGCGGGCCTGCGCACGCAACGGCACGCGCCCTAGCGCTCCGGAAGGTTCGCGCAATCTACGCCGGAACGCGAAACCCCACGTGGGGAACCCTGCCGAACTTCCCGTGGTAATCGGAACCGCCCGTGCAGACGAGACGGTAGCGAACGGCAAGCTCGGCGCAGCGAGCGTGATCTGCCAAGGTGTGGTCGGGATGGAAGCGCTCGATGCCGCCGAGACCGCATTCCACCAGGTCGGGAAGCAGATCGTAGCTGTCAAGCTGGCCGGGATGCGCGAGCACCGCCAGCCCGCCGTCCTCCACGACGACCCGCACGGCGTCGCGCGCGTCCACGTAGTCGATGTCGCGGTCGCAGATGCCGCCGTTCTTGAACAGGCTGCGATACAGCGTGCGGTAGGCGGCGCTGGGGTACGGCTCGCTGGTGAGCGCGGCCATGAGGTGCTGCTTGTACAGGCACGTTGACGCGCGGCCCAGCTCAAGCGCGCGCTCTACGTCCACCTCGTAGCCCGCTTCCACCAACCGGTCCAGCTGCCACAGCGAGTTCGCGTGACGGCGCTCAAGCGTGGACCCGCACAGGGCGGCCAGCGCGGGCGCGCCCTCCTCGACGCCCAGCCCCAGGATGTGCACCTTGCGGCCGCGCTCGAAGTCGTAGGCGCTCACCTCGATGCCGCCCACCACCTGCACGCCCAGGCGCTCGCCCAGCTCGCGAGCGGCGGTCAGCCCGGCAGTGGTGTCGTGGTTCGTGAACGCCAGGCGCTCGACGCCTCGCTGCGCCGCCTGTTCGAGCACCTGCTCGAACGTGTCCGATCCATCGGACATCGTCGAATGCACGTGAAGATCTTCGATCACGATTCCCCTTTCGCGGTACGGAATACGGCTGGGATGGCAAAAAAGCATCGAATTCGGAAGGCGTGCCCGCCTCATAGGGTTGGACTATGCGAGAAGTCGGGGCATGGTTTTCCACGACCAGGCGTTTTGCCAGCGTTCCGCTTTCCTGCGCCGCGAAAAGACAGCTCGAGATTCCGAATTCGAATGCTTTTTGCCATTGGGACGACGTTGCGCGACCGCGCAAGGCGCCGTCGCCACGAAGGTCGCCGCCGCAAGGGGCTCCGTCGCCGCCTCCGGATGTTTCACGTGAAACATCCGTTCTCTTGCGCGCCACCCTTTCCTGCTCGCGACCGCACGGCGTCGGGCGCGGGCGATACATCCTCGTCACGCCATCATCCCCTCCTGCATGTTGAACTCATGATCGCACAAGCCTTCCATGAATTCGAGGTCGTGGAAGATGCCGAGCATCGTGGTGCCTTCGGCTTTCAGCTGCTCGATGAGGGAGCGCACCTTGAGCTTCGACGCGTTGTCGAGCGAGGCCGTGGGCTCGTCGAGCAGCAGCAGGCGCGGGCGCTTGATCATGGCGGCGGCGATGTTGAGGCGCAGCTTCTCGCCGCCCGAGAACGTGCGGGGGTACAGCTCCCACAGGCCTTCGTCCAGATCGAAGTGGCGCAGCATGCGCTCGGTCTCCTCTTCGGCGCGGGAGCGCTCGTCGGCGCCGTACGCTTCCAACGCGCTTTTCAGCACGATGTCGTAGGCGGTTTGGCGCGGCAGGGCGTTGAGGAACTGGGAGACGTAGCCCAGCTCGTAGGCGCGCAGGTACAGCATCTGGCGCTGCGTGGCCTGGGCCAGGTCCAGCATGCCGAAGCGCTGCGAGTCGTACAGAATGCGGCCGCGCTCGGGCAGGTTTGTGCGCCAGATGCAGCGCAGGATGGTGGACTTGCCGCTGCCGCTGCGCCCCGTGATGCCCACGAACTGGCCCGGTTCGATGGCGAAGTCGATGTCCTGGCACCCTTGCACGCGCCGGTTCACGCGATGGAGCAGGAAGGTTTTGGACAGGCCGTCGATTCGGAGGAGCGCCATGCTACACCGCCTTGGCCAGAGGGCGGGTCAGCTGGTCGAGCGAGACGAGCTGCTCGGTGTCGCGCCCGTAGCCGAGCGGCTGGTCGGGATAGTGCGAGCGGAACACCGAGCGGCCGCCCACGAACGCGCGCGTGACCACGGGCATCGTGCGCGCGACGCGACCGTCCGGCCTTGCGCCCGGGTGCTCGCCCGAGCCTTCGCCTTCGCCGCAGGAGATCTCGCGCACCAGCAGCACGTCGGCGCGCTTGCCCACCGCGATGGAGCCCACCTCGTCGGCGATGCCCGCGGCCTTCGCCGGGTTGATAGTGACCAGCGCGAACGCTTTCGCGATGTCGAGCCCGCACTGATCGCGCAGCGTGAACACCGCGTCCAGCAGCGCCGCCGGGTAGTAGTCGCTGCACAGCACGTCGATGGCGCCGGCCTGCACGGCCTCGCGCGCGCTGAGGTTGCCCGAGTGGCTGTGGCCCAACATCACGTTCGGCGCGCCTGCGATGGTGTGCATGCCGCGCGCCCGCGCCGCCCGCGCGATGTCCAGCGAGATGGGGAACTCGGAGATAGTGGCCTCGAGGCCGTCCATGAACGCCAGCTTGTCCTCGCTGTCGTCGTCGTGCGAGGCGATGGACACGCCGCGCTCGCGCGCCACGGCCGCCAGTGCTGTGATCTGGGCGTACGTGAGCTTCTGGCTCTCCTGCTGCTGACGCACGATGTCGCGCACGTCCTCGTCGCTGACGTCGCGGTAGCCCTTCAGCGTGTCGCCGAACACCAGCAGGTCGCGGTACTGGCCCTGCCCCGGCGTGTGGTCCATGAACGACACGAGGTCCACCTTGCCCGAGCGCAGGAAGCTCTCGATGTCGTCGTACAAATCCACCGAGTCCAGCTCCACGCGCATGTGCAGGCGGTGGCGGATGAGGTGGTCGCGCTCCTCGCCCGCGCGCAGGGCGGCCACGCGGTCGATGAGGGCGCTCACGTTGCCGAAATCGCGGATGGGCTTGTGGTCGAACACGTGCGCGCCGTACACCGACAGCGAGTGGAAGATGGTGGTCACGCCGTGCGACACCAGCTCGCGGTCGGCCTTGTACAGCGACGTGGACAGGTCCATGACCACGCTGGGGCGCGGCGAGGCCACGTTCTCCACGTAGTCCGAGTGGATGTCGATGAGGCCGGGCGCCACGTACGCGCCGCGCGCGTCCACCACGGGCAGCACGCCCATCGTGGCATCGGGCTGCGCGTCGAAGTCGGACGCGCCCACCGGCTCGATGGCGGCGATGCGCCCGTCGATGACCACGACGTCGCAGTCGGGAAGCACGCGGTCGGCGCACACCACCGTGCCGCCGCGGATGATGCAAGAATCAGTGTCCATGGTGCAGGTTCCTTTCAAAGGGTCACATATTGGCGTAGTAAGTCAGCGAGGGTTCTTCCGGTGCCCGAGATTGGCGTGAAAGACCGAGGAAGCGTACTTTGGTACGCGACGAGGGCTTGGAGCGCCAAGATCGGACACCGGAAGAACCCGCAGCGTCGGCGTACTCCTTGCTCGTCAGAGCAAGGAGTAGACGAGCTGTTGGGTGTATGCGTGTTGGGGGTCTTCCAGGATCTGGTCGGTCAGGCCGCTTTCGATGACGCGGCCGTCCAGCATGACCAGCGTGCGGTCGGCCAGCATGCGGATGACGCCCAGGTCGTGGCTGACCACCAGCATGCTGACGTTGAAGTCGCGCCTGATCTGCTGGATGAGGTCGAGCACGGCGGCTTGCACGGAGAGGTCGAGGCCCGTGGTCACCTCGTCGAGCAGCAGGATGGGAGGGTTGTTCGACAGCGCCTTGGCTATCTGGACGCGCTGCTGCATGCCGCCGGAGAAGTTGCGCGGCGGCTCGGCCTCGCGCGACAGCGGGATGTTCACGCGCGCGAGCAGCTCCTCCCCGCGAACGCGCATGGCGCCCACGTTGCGGTTGCCGGCGGCGATCATCTGCTCGGCGATGTTCGACAGGCTGGAGAAATCCATGCGCAGCCCCAGGTAGGGGTTCTGGTACACCATGCCGAACACCGTGTTGCGGATGGCGCGCTGATGCTGGGGCGACAGCTGCAGCAGGTTCGCCGCGCCGCCGTCGAAGGGACGGGCGCGCACGTCGCCCTCGGTGGCCTCTTCGTCGAAGAACAGACACTTCATCAGCGACGACTTACCGCTTCCCGACTCGCCCACGATGCCGACGATCTCGGCCGGGAACACGTCCAGGCTGACGTCGCGCACGGCGTGCACCGTGCCGCAACGCGGGCATACGTTGCGTTCCAGCTGCGCCGCGGGAGCAAGGCAGTGCGGGCAGCCCGCGCCGAAGCGCTTCGACAGGTGGCGCACCGACAAGCACGGCTCCTCGTCGACGCCGAACCGTTGCGCATCAAGCATGGGAAGTTCCTTTCTGAGAATCGCCGGTCGTTTCGCGCCGCTGCGTACACCAGGCCGTATCGTTGCATTGGTAGTAGGTTTCGCCGGTGGCTTCGTCCACCAGCTCGTCCAGGTAGACGCCCTCGGCGCCGCACAGGCGGCAGCGCTTTCCCTCGAAGGTTTCCACCGCGAACGGGTAGTCCTCGAAATCGAGCGGCTTGACATCGGTGAAGGGCGGCACGGCGTAGATCTTCTTCTCGCGGCCCGCCCCCAACAGCGTGAGGTGGCGCGCCTGGTTCAGCTTCAGGTTGTCGAAGCGCGGGATGGGCGACGGCGCCATCACGTAGCGGCCGAACACCTGCACAGGATGGTCGGCGCCGGTGGTGGTGGCATCGAAGCGCACGATCTGGTCGAACAGTTCCAGCCACGCGCCGGTGTAGTCGGCTTCGGCGTGGAGGCGCTTCGTGGCGGCCTCGCTGGGCTCGAAGCTGCGCAGCGGCTCGGGCGTGGGCACCTGCAGCACGAGGATCTGACCGTCGTCCAGCGGATGCTCGGGAATGCGGTGGCGCGACTGGATGAGCGTGGCGTCCTCGGTGGCGTCGGTCACCTCCACGTCGGTGGTGTCGACGACCAGCTTCTTGATATTGACGGCGTTCACGCTGTCGTCGGAGCCCTGGTCGATCACCTTGAGGGTGTCGTCGGGACCGATGATGGCCAACGTGATCTGCAGGCCGCCCGTGCCCCAACCGCGCCCGATGGGCATCTCGCGCGAGGCGAAGGGCACCTGGTAACCGGGAATGGACACGCCTTTGACCAGGGCGCGGCGGATCTCGCGCTTCGACGCCTCGTCGAAGAACGCGTAGTTATAGCGCTGCTGCATCGCGGGCCTCCTTCGACTCGGCGGGTTGATCGTGCGGGTCGCGCGTACTTTGCGGGTCGTGCGCGACGCGCGTGCCGTGCGGGTCGCATTCGCCGCATTCGCTGTGCTCGTCACGCGTGCCGCGCACGCTGGACAGCTTCGACTGGAACGTGACATAGTGGGGCAGCTTGAGGTGCGAGATGAAGCCGGTGGCCTCCACGCCGTCCACGTGGTACAGCACGAACTCCTCGTCCTCGGTGGGGAACCGTTTGTCGCCGCGCTCCAGGCAGTGGTCGAGCACGCTCATGGCGATGGCCTTCGTCTCGGCGCGGCCGAACACCAGGCCGTAGCCGATGGCCAGCGACAAGCCGCCATCGGAGCGCGTGGCCGTCGCCGCGCCGTCGCCGGCATCGCTTTCGCCCTCGCTCTCGAACACGCTTTCCACCTCGGTCACCGGGACGGAGCCCAGGTAGTAGGCATCTTGCTCGTCGCCCGCCTCAAGCGGATGGTCGACGGCCACGGCCACGCGGCCGGAGCGGAGCTCGCCCACCGTGGGATGCGCGGGGCCGAAGCCGCGGATGGCGGCGTACCCCAGCGCCTCGACGGCCTGCGTCATGCCGCGCGCGAGCGTCTGCAAGCGCACCGAGCGCGGCGCCGGGAACGACAGCGGCGCCATGGTGGCATCCACCGGCGGCGCGTCGTCAGCTTCGACGTACGCAAGCAAGCCTTGGGCGCGCAGGTAGTCCAGCACGCGCGGAAGGGTGGCGGGAGTTTGGGGCGCGCCGGGCACGGCGGTGTCGGGAGACTTCGTAGGGGTGCCCTGCTGGGCGCCCGCAGGCGGGCAGCAGCTCGCCCCTACGGGGATCTCCGCGCACGGGGAAGCGGCGGGCGCAACGTCGGGCGCGGCCTCGAGGGCCTCGGCGACCTTCTCGAAGTGGGCGGCCAGTTCGGCGCGCTTCTCGGCCAGCTCTTCGGCGCCCTCGGTTTCCAGGTCGAACGCCAGCAGACGGTGGCTGTAGTCGCGCGTGGCACCCAGCACCTGGCCGCCGGGCACGTCCTTGAACGCGGCCGACACGCGGCGGTTCACGCGCATGGCGCCCGTGTCCACCGGACGCGACACGTAGGGGCGCTCCAGCGTGGAGCGGAACGCGCGCAGCAGGAACACGGCCTCGTCGGGCGAGCCCTGCGCCTGTTTGAGCGCCAGCGCAGCCAGACGCGGCGCATAGAGCGAGGCCTCGCCCATCACCTGGTCGACCAGTTCGGGAAACGTGCCCTCGATCTCGTCGGTGCCCCAGGCGGACGACGCGCTAACGCGCTGGTATTCCAGCAGCTTGAGGCTTTCCTCGATGGCTTTCCCGCCACCGCGCACGGCAACGTATCCCATCTAGCGCACCCCCTTCGCAGCGGATGCGGCGGTTGCGGCGGGCGCTGCGGGCATTGCGGGCGCGACGGCTGCGACGGGCGCCGCGGGCGTTGCGTTGTCGGGAGACTGCGTAGGGGCGCCCTGCTGGGCGCCCGCGGGCGGGCAGCAGCCCGCCCCTACGGAGATCTCCGCGCGCGGGGAAGCACCCGACGCGCCGGGCATGGCGGGCACGGGCTCGGAATGTTTCACGTGAAACATTTGTTCTTTTGTCGCACTACATTGAGTCGATTGTTTCACGTGAAACATCGATGCGGGATCGGTCGAGGGATCGAGGCCGGGCGCTGGGTTGGTTGCAGCGTCGGGCGCGAGGTCAGACGCGGGGTCGGCGCCGAACCCGGTTGCGGGGTCGGCGAGGCGTCGCGCGCTCGAGCTACGCGGCACGGCGACGATGCGGCCTTCCGGATCCACCAGCACGATTTCGATGCCGCAAGGGAACTCGTCGCCGCGCGCGTCGCGGGCGCGCAGCCAGTCCACGCGATCGACGGCGAAGCGGTTCTCGCGTTCCACGCCCGGGCCCTGCAGCGCCACCACGTGCACGGCCGGCTGGGAAACCTCGCCGCTTTCGGGCGCGTCGGCCAAACGGGCGCAACCCACGAGCACGGTCGCCCCCTTCTCGGGCGACACCAGCGTGCCGCGGCATGCCTCCGCCACCGCCTCGTACACCGTCTGCGCGTCGGCGCGCGCGGGCACCACCACGAAGTCGGCATCGCGCAGGGACACCCGACGCGCGTGCGTCTCGCTCGTAAGGTACGCAGCCACGGCGTCGGACTCGGAATCGGCCACGCAGAACGTCACCGCCTGGTCCACGAACAGGCGCACCACCAGCTCCAACGACGCGTCGAGCGCAACGGGGCTCGCCGGGTTCTCGGGCGCCGGCGCCAACCGGTGCACGGTTCCCGGATGCGCGAACGCATCGAGCACGCAGCGGAACGCCCGCTGGGCGCGATGCAGGTCAGCGTCTTCTCGTATCGTCATGCTTCCACCTTCATCGTAGAGAAATCAACCTTCGTCGCCGCGGTGCGACGCGCCTCGCGCTGGTCGCGCGCTTCGACGCGCGCCAGCTCGGCGCGCAGGGAAGCGTCCCAGCGGGAAGCCCACGCGTCGCCCGCCGCGCCGGAGAACACCGCGTCCACCACGGCAAGCTCGTAAGCGCGGCACCGATCGCTGCCCAGCACGAGGCCCAGGCCCACGGCGTCGCCCACGCGCACGCGGCACGACGTCATCAGCGCCTCGCCCAGAAAGAACAGGCTTCCCTGCGCCGTCTCGCGCGCCTGCACCATCACCAGCTCCTCGCGCGGCTCGTCGAGCACCGCGACGGCGCCCTGCGACCCATCGCGCTCCACCTCGCACACGATGGCCCGAGCCAACGCCGGATCGCCCTCCACCAAAGCACGAGTACGCTCATACCGTTTCAACAAAACACCACTCCCATCTGAGTTTTTCTCTCTTCATACACCGGCCGCGAATCCGCGCAAGCGCCCCGCGCAGAACGATCGTTTCAACATGCAAGAGGCCTGGGGGCTGCGGGGCCCGGGGTGGTGCCCACCAAGCGAGTTTCGCAGCGAAGCGAGGACTGTTTGAGCGACTGGGCATCGCCCCGGGCCCCGCAGCCCCCAGGCCCTCCCGCTCGCAAGACAAATCAGTGCTGCACGATGTAGCGCTTGCGCAGCTGCGTGGCCGCCACTTCCAGCACCACGGCCACCGCCAGGCACAAGTACACGATCAGCCCCACCTCGTGGATGTTGTAGTAGAAGCTACCGGCCAGGAACAGCTGGTAGCCAATGCCGCCCGCGCCCGCCACGGCGCCCACGGCCACGGCGTTGACGAAGTTGATCTCGAAGCGGATGAACGTCCACGACAGCATCTCGTTCACCTTCTCGGGCACCACGCCCTGGAACACTACCTGCCACCACGACGCACCGCTGGCGCGCAGCGCTTCCAGCACGCCGGCGTCCACTTCCTCGAAGCTTTCCGAGTACGCCTTCACCAGGTACGCCACGCTGTGGAACAAAAGGCCTGTGACAGCCGCCTCCGGCCCCAGGCCGATGGCCACCGAGAACACGAGCACCCACAAAATGGTGGGCACGGCGCGCGCCACGCTCATGAACACCTTGATGGCGTTGCTCATGCCCTTGCTGGACAGGTTGCAGGCCGCCAGCAAACCCAGCACGAACGCGATCACCGCGCCGATGAACGTGGTCAGAAGCGCCAGCGCCAGCGACACGAACAGACCTTCGATCACGTCGGGCAGCGTGAAGTGCCCGCCCAGCCCCGGCTGCGTCATCATGGTGACGAAGTCTTCCACGGCCGCGGCCATCGCTGCGGGAAACGACACTTTGCCGTAGTCCATCACCACAAGCGCGAACACGGTGATGGCTGCCAGCACGCTCAGCACAACGTACAGCGCCACGGTCGACTTGCTGGCCACATGCACCTTGATCTTCCCCGAGCGCGACGTGCGCGCGCCCATGCCACACAGGTCGTTCGTATCGCCATCGAGGGTTTCCGCAGCACCGGCGCCTATTCCGAGCGCGTCGGCCGAGGCGCCCTGCACGATGCCGACGTCCTCGGCGATGGCCGCCGCGTTCGCTTCGGCAGCCACTTTGTCGGCATTCGCCATCATATGACCTTCCTCCTCACGAAGTTCGAGGTTAGCTCGCAGGCGATGACCACGAGGACGATGGATAGGATGACCAGCCCGGCGATGTCGTAGCGGAAGCTTTTGTAATACACGTCGAACACAAATCCGATGCCCGTGCCTGTGAGCAGGCCGATGAGCGTGGCGTCGCGGATGTTCGTCTCGATCATGTACATGACCCAGCTGATCACCGACGTGATGCTCATGGGGACGACCGCCTGAGCCACGATCTGGCCGTAGGTCGCCCCGGAGGCGCGCAGAGCCTCCACGGGACCCGCGCTCATCTCGTCGATGCTCTCCAGAAAACAGCGCGTCAGGTAACCGAAGCTTGTGAGGAACAGCGCGAAGAACCCGGTGAACTCGCTCTGCTTGAACGAGAACAGCAGGATGAACGCCCAGGCCACCACCGGGATGTTGCGGAACAGCGACGCGACGGCCCGCACGATGAGGGGAAACGGCCCACCCACCCCCACCGATCGCGAGCCCAGCACCGCGCAGATATACGCCAGAACCGCCGCCGTGCAACTGGAGGCGATCGAGGCGAGAATCGTCGAACCCAAGGCGGGAAGGATGGTGTCCAGCTTCTGGAGGGAGGTAAGGGAAGGGACGAATTGCGTCGCCATCCAAACGAGCCCGCCCGGGACGTCGAGGATTGCCTGCATGAAATCGAAGCCGACATAGGTGCCCGACAGCGCGCCCAGCGCCACGAACACGAGCGCCATGCCGACGACGGCCGCCGTGCGCCGCAGAAAAAACGACGGGTCGTAGGCGCCGCGCGGCGCCGCGCGCCTGCCGCGCAGACGCGAAAGGAAGCCGGCCGACTGCAGAACACGCTCGGTCATGCCGCCACCTCCGGCGAGGAGGAATCCTTCGCCTCCGCTTTTCCGAGCCTTTCTGGATCCGCCTCGCGCGTTCGAGAGCTCGATAGCTCGCCGACCTGCCGAACGCTTCGTTCGCCGAAGTCGCTTCCGGCTTCGGCTTCCTCGTTCGTGCCGTATATGTCGGCGATGGCGGCCTCGTCCAACAGGTGCGGCGCGCCGTCGAACACGACGCGGCCCTTCTTCAGCGCCACGATACGATCGGAGAATTCCATGGCGAAGTCAACTTGGTGCAAGTTAGCCAGGCACGCCACGCCCAGCTCGTCGGCCGCCCAACGCAGGTGCTCCATCACCGTGCGCGACGACTTCGGGTCGAGGCTGGCGATGGGCTCGTCGGCCAGCATGAGCAGCGGGTCCTGCACGAGCGCCCGGGCGATGCCTACGCGCTGCTTCTGTCCGCCGGACAGCTGGTCGGTGCGCGCGTACGCGAAGTCGGCCAGACCCACCTGGTCGAGAATCTCGAACGCACGGCGCTTCTCGTCCTCGCTGAACAGACCCAGCATGCCGGCGACGGCGGACTTGTAGCCCAAGCGCCCCTGCAGCACGTTCTCGATGGCGGTGGCACGGTACACCAGGTTGTAGTGCTGGAACACCATGGCGATGCGGCGACGCGTCTGGCGCAGCGCCCGTCCGCGCACGTGCGTCACGTCGTCGCCGTCGAAGACGACGCTGCCCTGCGTGGGGTCGATCAGGCGGTTCACGCAGCGCAACAACGTGGATTTGCCCGCGCCCGAGCAGCCGATGATGCTGACGAATTCGCCGCGCGCCACGGAAAGCGACACGTCGTCAAGCGCCTTCGACCACCCGTCGTAGCTTTTCGTTACGCCCTCAAGGAGGAGCAGCGGCTCGAAGCCCTGCCGCTCGACCGAAGGTGTTCCCAGCACCTCGCTCATTACGCAGTCCCGCCCAGTTTGCGGATGGGCTCGTACCAGGCATCGTCGGTCTTCACGAAGCAGGTCTTCTCGGAATCCTTCTCGAACAGGCCCTTGGCGCTCTCGTCCTCGGGATCGATGAAGATGGCCTTGTCGTTGGCTACCTTATCGGAGCAGAAGTAGTCGATGATCTTCGTGCGGTCGTCGTCGGAGATGGCTTCCTCGTTGAAACAGATGGGCGAGTTCAGCACCGGCGTGATGGCGATGATGGTGAATTCCTTGCCGCGCACCGAGTCCACGGGAGCCTCGGCGTCGTCCTTGGCCTTGTACACCGCGCCGATGCTGTTGGCCTCGCCGGACACGAGGTCGAGGTACATATCCACGTCCACATCGTCGAACGCGGCCGCATCGGCATCGCCGGACAGCAGATTCACCAACGATCCCACATGCGAGTTGCCGAACAGCACTTCGCTGAAGAACTTGCCGCCTTCCAGCAGCTCGTCGGAGCTGTCGAGGCCGAACTCGCTGACGATGCCGCTCGACGGCACCTTGAAGCCCGAGGTGGAGGTGGCGGACACGAACGAGAACGACTTGCCCTTGATGTTCTCGATGGAGTAGCCGCTGCCGCTCTTGTACTGGTCGGCGTCCTCTTTGCGCACGCAGATGCGGCTGTAGTAGCAGGCGCCTTCGAGGCCGCCGTCCTCGTCGCTGTTCGTGAAGGCGGCCAGCACCTTCGGGTTCTTCTTGTTGGCCTGCACGTAGCCCTCGGGGCCCAACAGCGCCATCTGCGCCTTGCCCGACGCGATGGACTCGATGGCCACGTTGTAGTCGGTGGTGGTCAGCAGATTCGCCTCGCGGCCGCATGCCGCCGTGATGGCCGCGCCGATGGCCTCGCGCGAGGAGGTGAGGTCGGCCGAGGAGTTGTCGGGCAGCCACACCATGGTGATGGGATCGGTGGACGCGGCCGCATCGCCGCCGGTGGAGGCCGAAGCCGTGTCCGCGCCCGCAGCCGCGCCGGAGCCGCCGGCCGTGCAGCCCGTCAAAGCGCCGAACATGCCCGCCATCGCCAGCGCCGCGCTGCCGGCCACGAACTGGCGTCTGCTCAAAAACCCTTCTGCCATAGTTGCGTTCCTCTCGTATCCCCGGCGCAATCGCCGGGATCGCATTCGTCTTCGGCACGAGTTGACCCTGCGGCCAACGTGCGAGAACCATCGTAAGAAAGGAAGGTAAGAACGAAGGAAGAGGTGCGTAAAGATGCCCCCAAGTTTGAGCAAAGGGGGCATCAGGAACGAGAAAGGTTCAGGTAAAGCGGCTGCGAACGAGCCGATGAGCGAGCCGAAACGCAGGAGGACGGCGGCATCGACCGACCACGTTCGCCCCGCCTCGCTCGGGATGTTTCACGTGAAACATCCGTTCGCGCTTGCGAAGGAGCGGGCCTTTGGGTTAGGTCTGCGAGCTCGAGGTTCGCGGAGCCCGGGCACGCAGGATCCGGGCTGCAGGCTCACGGGCTAGGGCTTGCGGCTTCGGGTTGGGGTTCGCGGGCTAGGGCTTGGGGCTCGCGGCGCACGGCTTCGGGCTGGGCTCACGGGCTGCGAACCAGGGCTCGCGGGCCTCGCGCTTGCGGACCTCGAGCTGCGGGCTTTGCCCGAGCGGGGCGGCGGCTATCCCTCGAAGTGCTCGGCCGCCACTTCCAGCTGATGGACGATGTCGATGCCTTGAGGGCACATCGCTTCGCAGGCGCCGCAGGCGATGCAGGACGAGGCAGGCCCAGGGGCGGCCTGCCACGAGTAAAGGCCCTTCGCGAAATCACGGTTCTCGGTCATAAGCTCCAGGTTCAGCAGACCCAGGATGGTGGGTATCACCACGCCCTGCGGGCAGTCCTTCACGCAGTAGCGGCAGTTCGTGCACGGCACGCTGGCCATGCCGCGCAGCGTTTCGACGGCCGCGTCCAGCGCCTGCTGCTCCTCGGGCGAGAACGGGCGGTTCGCCTGGTAGTCGGCCACGTTCTGGCGCACCTGGTCCAGGTTCGACATGCCCGAGAGCACGGTGAGCACGTTCGGCTGGTTGCAGCAGAAGCGATACGCCCACGAGGCCAGGCTGGCGTCGGGGTTCGCCGCGCGCAGCACGTCGGCCACGCGCTGGGGCAGCTCCACCAGGCGGCCGCCGCGCGCGGGCTCCATGATGACCACGGGCACGCCGTGCTTCGCGGCCACCTCCATGCAGCGGCGCGCCTCCACCACCGGGTCGTCCCAGTCGAGGTAGTTCACCTGCAGCTGCACGAAGTCCATCTGCGGATGCGCCGTCAGCAGCGCGTCCAGCGCATCGGCGCCGTCGTGCATGGAGAAGCCGACGTTCCTGATGAGGCCGCGCTCCTTGGCATCCAGCGCGAAGTCCCACATGCCGTACGCGTCGAACTTGGCCGTGCGCTCGCCGCCCACATTGTGCAGCAGGTAGAAGTCCACGTAGTCCAGCCCCATGCGCTCAAGCGACGTGGCCAGGTTGCTTTTCGCCTCTTCGGCGCTGGGCGCGGCCCAGGCCAGGCACTTCGTGGCCACCGTGTACGCGTCGCGCGGGTAGCGCTTCACCAGCGCCTCTTTCAGCGCCTTCTCGGACGCGCCCTCGTGGTAGACGAACGCGGTGTCGAAGTACGTGCCGCCACCTTCGATGAACGCGTCCACCATCTGCTTAAACTGCTCCAAGTCGATGCTCTGCTGGTCGGCGGGATCAAGCAACGGCAGGCGCATGCAGCCGAAGCCCAGCTTCGGCGTGGTCTCAAATTCCGGTCTCAATGATGCTCCTCTCGATGGGTTCGCCTATCATCATAGGGCTTCGAGCGGACTCCAAGTCAAGAGGGTTTTTTGGAGAAAGGATGCGAACGGATGTTTCACGTGAAACATCCCGGCTGACCGGGATGCGCGCCGTCCCACGAGCCGGGCAGGGACACTACGGCGGCCAAGGATCAGGATTGGGAACCCGCGCGCCAGTCCGAGAGGAGGTCGGGGAAGCCGCGCCAGTCGGGGGGCGCCAGTCGGGGGGGGCGCCAGCCGAGGGGGCGCCGGCCGCCGCGTTCGGCCCGAACGGGCTCGCGCCGGCATCGCCCGCAGAAGGCCGGGAAGCGGGGCGGCAGAGAATGCTCGCTATGCACGATTATCGGGGCCTGCCGACGGAGGCGAGGAGGGAAACACCAGGTCGGAAGAAATGGCGAGGGAGAAGAATCGTGCATAGCGAGCATTCTCTTCCATGCGCAGGGAAACGATCCGTCGCAGGGCGCTCGCCGGCACGGGTCCCATCCTGCGCCCCCCCTCCAACGCGTACGGATGTTTCACGTGAAACATTCCGGCTGACCGGGATGCGCACCGCCCCCACGCGCCGGGCGACGCAGGAGAACTGAACGGCGAGGCAGACCCGGGCAGCGGGCTCGAACGCAGATCCCGCGGAATCGAGCGCAAAACGCGAACCCAGAGGAATTGGACGCGGGCGTGGGGAGCGCGGGTGCGGACCTGGATCCAGGTAGCGGAATCGAGCGCGGGCCGCGAGGAGGGGGCGCAAACGCGGATCCAGAGTAATTGGACGCGGGCGTGGGGAGCTCGGGTGCGGGTGGCCGGGGCGAACGCAGGGTGCGCGAGCGCGAGGAAGCGGGTGCGGGAGCGCGGGAGCGGGATCGAACGCGGGGGAGGCACGAGCACGAGCACGGGCGCGAGAAGCGGAGCGCAGGAACAGCGGGTGAAGGAAGGACCGGCAAGCTTCGTCGAAGCCTTCGATCAGAGATCGGCGAACAGGTTCTGGAACTCTCGCTCGAAAACGCTGTTCTTCAGGCGGATGAATGCGATGTCATGCAAGATGGCGAGCCCCTCCAGATCGATGACACGCAGCGTGCCGGCGGCCAGCTCGCGCGCCACAGCCGCCTCGTACAGAAACGAAATTCCCAGATCGTGCTCCACGAGGATCTTGATGACGTCAAGGCTCTCCACCACGCTGGCCTGCGCGAAGCCGTCCACCGTAAGGTTCTGAGCCGCCAGCGCGTGTTCGAGCACCGCGCGCGTGCCCGACCCCGGTTCGCGCACGATGAGCCGCTCGTCGAACAGATCTTCCACGCGCACGGGCCGAGCGGCGAACTCATGATCGGCCGCGCACACGCACACCAGCCGTTCGGTGCGGAACACGTCCCACGCATACGCATTCTTGTCGAAAAAGCCCTCCACGAACGCGCAGTCTATTTCGCCTGCGTTCAACAACGCCAGCAACTCGCTCGTGCCGCCTGAGCGCGCGGCGACATGCAGTTCAGGGTGTCGCCTGAGGTAGTCGGCCAGCGGCGCAGCCACCAGGTACTCCCCTGCCGTCAACGTCATGCCCAGCGACAGCTCCACGCGCGCGCCCGTGGCCGAGCTGCGCATCCGGTCGCGCAGCAGGCGCTCGTCGTGCGCCATCGTGGACAGCGCATCGCGCAGCAGCGCGCCCGCGTCGGTAAGCTGCAGCTTCTTGTTGCGGTAGGCGAACAACGGCACGCCGTAATCGCGCTCGAGGTGCGCGATGTGCTGCGACACCGCCGGCTGCGTGATGTTCAGCTCCTCAGCGGCGCGCGTGTAGTTCATCGTTCGGCAAACGGTCAGAAACGTTTCGACACGGAAATCCAGCATTGCGACCTCTATCAGGACAAACAATAACCATAAGATATAGTAATCATAACATAAGTATTTAGAAGTTTTCTTTTTCGTAGGGGAATGGAAGAATGGGCAGCGACTCGCAAGTCCCGAGCCTTCCCAGGTCGCAGGCTTGCAAGCCGCAGACAGACCCCCGTGCGTGTTTCAGATGGAACATCGAGCGGGACCCCTCCATCGTGCGCATCAAGGAGTAAGATGCGCGACAGTAGAAAGGTAGCGCCGTGCGCGAGATCATCAGAAAAGTCCCCATACCCACCGCAGGCGTTGCGCTCGGTTTAGCCGCGCTGGGCAACTTGCTGCAGCCCTACACCGAGATCGTTCACATCGTCTGCGGCATCCTGTCGCTGGTGCTCATCGCCATGCTCGGCGCCAAGATCGCGCTGTTCCCCGATATGATTCGCGACGACCTGCATAACTCCATCATGGCCAGCGTCAGCGCCACCCTCTTCATGACGCTCATGCAGCTGGCCGGCTACCTGGCCCCCTTCGCGTACATTCCGGCATTTGCGCTATGGTCGGCGGCCGTTGTGGCGCACCTCGCGCTGATGGGCTGGTTCACCGCTCGCTTCATCTCGCACTTCAAACTGCATGAAGTGTTTCCAACCTACTTCATCTGCTACGTGGGCATCGTCGTAGCGTCCGTCACCTCTCCGACGTTCGGCATGGAGGCAGTGGGCCATCTGCTGTTCTGGTTCGGATTCGCCTGCTACGTCGTGCTTTTGGGCTTGGTGACGTACCGCTACATGAAGCACGAGATCCCCGAAAGCGCACGCCCGCTGTTCTGCATCTACACCGCTCCCATGAGCCTGTCCCTTGTAGGCTACTTGGCCACGGCTCCCCAGCCGAACCTCGTGTTCGTCCTGGCGATGCTGGTGTTGGCGCAAGTGCTGTTCGCCGTGGTGCTGTCGCGCCTCCCCGTTCTGCTGCGCCTGCGGTTCTACCCCAGCTACGCGGCCATGACGTTCCCCTTCGTCATCACGGCCACGGCGCTCGGCAAGGCGCTCGCGTTCTTCCAGGCTAACGGCTTTGCGGTACCCGAAGTGCTGAACGTCCTGTTCGCGGCCGAGGCGGCGGTGTCGGTGCTCATGGTGGGATACGTGTTCATCCATTACCTGCACTTCTTCTTCATGCGCATCGAAGAGCCGAAGAGCGCCGCCGTCATTCGCGAGAACAAGCAGACCGCCCGCTTCTCGGAGTATTTCGAGAACTAGAGCAAGAAAGAGGCAGGCCGGAAAGTCGGCTTGCCTCTTTCGGAAGATGCTGACGGAGCCGCGCAGAAGGCGCGCGGGTGCGGGCCATCAGCCCATGCAGCTGGCTCCGGCCGCTAATCTTCCATCTCCAACGCGCGAGCGAGGATCTGCATGCGCGACTCCACGTCTTCGATGATGCGACTGCAATCCTTGAGCTCGTCGTAGGAGTCGATCCCCTGCACCTCGCTCACCGACTTGTACTTCAGATCGTGTTCCAAGCTGGCCCAGAAGTCCATGGCGATGGTGCGCAGCTGCACCTCGACGGGAATGAGTTCCTTCTTGTCAAGAAAGTACACGGGAATGCGTACGATAACGTGCAGGCTACGATAGCCGTTCAGCTTCGGATTGTTGATGTAATCTTTGATCTCGACGATCTCCAGGTCATCCTGTTTTTGCAGCAGCTCCAGCAGGTTGTACACGTCGTGGATGTACGAGCAGATCACGCGCACGCCGGCCACGTCCATGATGTAGCGCTCGAGGTTCTCCAGCGTGGGCTCTTTGCCGTAGCGCTCCAGCTTCTCGAAGATGCTGGCAGGCTTCTTTATGCGCGACTCCAGATGATGGATGGGGTTGCGGTGCTTCTTGAGATTGAGATCCTGGTCGAGGATCTCGAAGCGCACCATCATCTCGCGCATGGCAGCTTGGTACTTCTGGATGATCTCGCGGGTTTTCACCTCGGCGTCACGAAGACGCTGCAGATCGTCCAGGGGGCTGCGCAGGTCGTCGGTCAACAAAAAGGGAAAGCGGCTGGCCCCCTCGCCTCTCTGCGCCTCGACTGCAAGTCGACGATCGGACGGCTGCTGCGATGCGTCTGCCATAACGAATACTCCTTCAAGCACGGCTCTACCGATCCCATGATAGCCGAGCCGTCACGTCAACGGCGTTCCGGCTGCCGAATCCCGCGCAATCATCAGATGCGCCAGGCGGAGAGGGCTGGCGGTGCGCCGGATCCTTCGACTCCGGCGGCTCCGCCTCCTGCGCTCAGGATGGCAAGGAGATCAGCGATTGGCGCTTGCAATCGGAATGACGGAAGTCGCAAAAGACCCTAGCGGCCGTGGACGCAGATGCGGTTCTTCCCCGAACGCTTCGCCCGATACAGCGCCTCGTCGGCCTTCACGAACACGTCGCGGTACGCCAGGTCATCGTCTTCCGGCACATACACGCCCATGCTGACCGACAGGGCTTTTCCCTGCGAGCCGACCTTCACGGCTGCAAGCTGGCGCTTGACCTGTTCCAGCTTGTCCAGTGCCACTTCGAGATCGATGTTTTTCAGCAGCAGCAGGAACTCGTCGCCGCCCACGCGACCCAGCACGTCGCTTTCGCGGAAGCTCGATCTCAGCACCTTGCCCACCTCATGCAGCAACGTATCGCCCTCAATGTGACCGTACGTGTCGTTCACCTACTTGAAGTCGTCGATATCGAGCGCGACGCACACGCTGTGCCGCCGCACCGATGCGTCGGCGAGCGCCGAGGCAACCAGATCCTGCGTGGCGGTATGGTTGCTCAACCCCGTCGTCGCGTCGTTTTCCGCACGGAACCGCAGATCGTGCTCGTCATCGATATTCTCTATCAACCCTACGAGATGCCACACGCCCGCGACGTCGTGGGCAACGAACAGATTGGCGCGGTACCAGGCATAGCCCTTGCCGAAGTAGTCTGCCTGATACTCGGCGCTCACCTCGTTGGCGCCCGACCGTGCATGCTGGAACATCCTGCGCACGTCGTCCATGCTGCCAGGATGGATGATTTTGCCGCGAGTTTCCGAAAGCGTTTCCAAATAATGAGGGATAACCTGGGCTTCCATGCCCTTGCCCGTGCGATCCATGTACAAAAGCACCGTGTCGGAATCCGAATCGTAGTCGAAGCTCATCTTGTGCGTCATCTCGCTGAGCAGGCGATAGCGCTCATTCTGCCAAGAGCGTTCACGCTGATCGCGCAGCTCCGCCGTCACGTCGCTGACCACTGCGTACAGAACCAGCTCGCCGTCAGGCTCGCGCGCTACGCGACCCTGGATCCGCACGTCAATCGCCTCTCCGTTATCGCGCACCGCACGAAGACCTACGTCCAATTCGTTCCCATCCGCGATGAATTCCTGGTCGACGCAACGCTGATCGAGCCGCTTCACCTCTTCGCTCAGCTCAAGCGGCGCATCCCAATCGGGATTATCGGGCGCACCCGGAAGCCCGTCGCCGAACATGGTGCTCAGTCGGTCGTTGGCATAGCGCAGCCGCACCTCGCCATCGCGCTTCGCGAACACGCCCACGCCCACCGGCAGCTTGCCCATGGTGTCCAGCACGCGCATCATGATCCTGCGATCCTCGTTCGACACGTGTTCCGTCACGTCCTTGCTGCAGCACAGCACGGCCGACTCCGACACTCGCAGCAGAATGCTCTGGTACCAGCAGCTCCTATCTTCGAACGCCATTCGGTAGGTGCAGGCGATAGGGCTGGCGCCGTCGTCTGCAAGGCATTCGTCTATCGCGGCACGTAGGCGCAAGCGATCGTCCGGCTCGGGCAGATGGTCGGTCCAGAACTTGAGCGCCTCTTCCATGGGCATGGTTCTGTCGGCGAGCGTCCTGCCCGACGAGTACAGCGAGCGGTACGTCTTGTTCTCGCCATCGAACTCGACGATCTCGTCGTACACCGAGCACAACACCATCGAATAACGGTGTATATCCTGTTCGTAGCGCTTCTGCTGGCGGTCGGACACATCCAGGAACGCGCTTTGGACGACGGTCCTGCCGTCGATATCGCGCTCCAGCGCCGACGTGCCCTCGATCCATCCCATCGAGCCGTCGCTTCGCACGAAACGATACGTGAAGCCGATGGGCGCCGCCCCGGCCTTGAGCGCCGCAACCGTCTTGGCATGCAGCTCATCGTCGTCATCGTGGATGGGTACGATCTTACCGCCCGCCGTCCCAGCACGATATGCAGCGAAATCGGCGTACCCGAATATCTCGCATCCCGCACGGTTGACGAATAGCACGCGGGGCTCGTCGTCCACCGTATAGCGCACGATGCCGCACGGAACGGAATCGCTCAACCGGCACTGCAGCTCGCTTTGCGCCTTGAGGCGTTGCTCATTCTCCTTCTCGTTCGTCACGTCGATGAGCACGGCCACCACGTACAGCGCCGTCTCGTCTCGATACATCGTCGACGCTGAAAGATGCAGCCACGCCACCTTGCCGTCGCCGCGCAGAACGCGCATAGTGCACGACGACCGCGACGCACCCGCATCCAGTTCGGCAGCCACCGCTTCGACGCGTGCGCGATCTTCCGGATGTACCACCGCAAGCGCGTCGTCCAACGTGCGGGCCTGGTATTCCTCGCGAGTGTAGCCGATCATATCGGCAGCGGCATCGCTGAAATCCAACAGACGAATGCGATCCGCCACCTCGTAGAACGCCAGACCGCCCGGAATGGTGTCGCGCGTGGCAGCCAGCCGATCGCGCAAAGCCTGCTCCTGAGTGGTTTCCTCGGCAAGCAAATAGAGGTTGCTGAGATTGCCCGCGCGCGAGAGCAGACGGATGCGGACACGGATCCAACGCCCTCGTCCGCCGCTGCGGAAACGCAGCTCGCTCTCGGAGTCGCCGCGATCGCGCACCGCGCGCAAAATAGCCTCATGCAGCGCGGCACGATCCTCGTCCAACAGCTGCGTCAGCAGGTCCTTGCGTATCCTCTCCGCCGCGTCCAAATCATCGAGCATGCCGAACAGCTCGGCGAACTGATGGTTCGCACGCGCGATCTCCAACGTGCGGCTGTCGTATTCGGCGATGGCGGCGGCGCCCACGTAGCTGTTGAAAAAATGGGTTACCGGGGAATCCGCGTTCCAAAACTCGGATGCATCGTCCTGCAGATTCTCAATGATCGGCCGCTTGACGGACTCTCGACCGCCGTCCATCAACATGCGCTCGAACGTCTCGCGATCTACCGGACGCGAGAACAAATAGCCCTGCATGTACTCGCACCCTATGCTGGCCAGGTATGCTGCCTGCTTCTGGGTTTCCACTCCCTCGGCGATGACGGGCAGGTTCAGCCAGCGCGCCATGCGCACGATGGAGGCGAGGATGAGGCCGCCGCGCGAGCTCTCGCGCGCATCGAGGAAGCCCATGTCCAGCTTCAACACGTCCACGGGCACGTCTTTCAGCGTGTTCAGCGACGAGTATCCGCTGCCGAAGTCGTCCATCTCCACGGTGAAGCCGGCGCGGCGCAGTTCCATGACGGCTCCAACCAGCTGGTCAGGCGATTCCATGTACGCGCTTTCGGTGATCTCGAGGTTCAGCAGGCTGGGCGGCACATCGTAGCACTCCACGAGCCCCTTGAGATACGAGCACAGGTCGGATCGATAGATGTCGGCGCGCGACAGGTTCACCGACAGATGCGGCACGGCGTCGCGACCGTGCGCGTCGATCCACGCGCGCAGGCAGCGGCACGCCTGATCCCACATATAGTAATCGAAGCGGGAGATGAGGCCGTTGCGCTCGAACACGGGAATGAACTCGGCGGGACCCAGCAGACCACGCTTGGGATGCTTCCAGCGCGCGAGCACTTCGGCACCGATCATACGGCCGGTCGCATAGCAGTACTGAGGCTGGAAGAACGGCACGAACTGCCCCTGGTCGAGCGCGGTAGTCATCTCGCCCGCCATCTGCTGTTCCTTCAGCAGCGACGCGCGCAGCGTCTCGTCGTACAGCACATAGCGGCTGCCCGCAGAACCGCTCTTCGCGGCGCGCAGCGCCAAGAGCGCACGGTCGCACATGAGGTTGACGTCCAGCTCGGGATCGTCGATGGAATACACCCCTATGCGAACGAAGAAGGTGAAGTCCTGACGATAGGCAGCGAACCAGTCGTTGAACACGGCGAGCATGCGATCGGCGTCGAACAGAGAACGCGGGAAGCAGCCGATGAAATGATCGGCGCGCAACCGAGCCGCCGCCGCATTGCTCGGCAGATTGCGGCGGATCATCTCGCCGATATCAGCGAGCAGGCTATCGCCCGCCGAAGTGCCGAACAGATCGTTATACGCCTTGAAGCGATCGATGTCGCCGTACACAAGAACATACGCCTCATCGGGATGGGCGTCGATCAATGCGCGCACGCGCACGTTGAATCCGCTGCGGTTTAGAAGACCCGACAGGGCGTCGTGCTCAGAAGGCCCGAATGAGCCCCCCCCCCCGTCGGTTTTTTCTTCCTCCAGCGAGTCTTTTTCGATTCCAAATTCCCATGCAGGACGCATCGCCCTCCTCGCCTTCTTGGTAGGATGTATGACGATGGGGATACAGTTTAGCGCTTTACGCCCACCTGCGCCATCAAATGTGCCAAAGGGTTGAAGCGGAGACCCGAACGAAGCGGTGCGGGCGCCCAGGACGACAGGAGGCGACCCTACGATCGCTCGCGCTTCTTCGCCTCGTTCCACAGGGTTTCGCGCTCTTCGCTGGAGAGGTCTTCGATGGTTCGACCCTGCTGCCAGGCGGCTTGCTCCATCCAGGCCCATCGGTCGCGGAACTTGCGGCAGGTGGAGCGCAGCGCACCTTCTGCGTCCACGCCCATGCGGCGGCCCACGTTCACCAGCGAGAACAGCACGTCGCCGAGCTCGTCCTCGACGGCGGCGACGGCCGCCTCGGCCGCGGCGGGGTCGACGGCGGCGCCTGCGGAAGCGGCCGCGGCGTCCACCTTGCCGTTCGCCGCCTTGGGCGCGACGGCGTAGGCTTCTTGCAGCTCGGCGATTTCCTCGCGCACTTTCTCCCACACGCCGTCAAGCGAGTCCCACTCGAACCCGGCGGCCGCGGCCTTGCGAGATATCTTCTGCGCCTGCATGAGCGCGGGGAAGCTGGTGGGCACGCCGTCCAGCAGGCCTTCGCGCCGCTCGCCCGCACCGTCGGCCGCCTCGTCGGCGGCGCCCTTCTCCGCCATCTTCACCCGGTCCCACAGATCCAGCACGTCCCCGGCGTTGGCGGCTTGCGCCTCGCCGAACACGTGAGGATGGCGGCGGACCATCTTCTCGTTCACGTCGGCGCACACGTCGTTGATGTCGAACTCGCCGGCATCGGAAGCTATCTGGCTTTGCAACACCACCTGCAGCAGCACGTCGCCCAGCTCCTCGCGCAGGTGCGCGACATCGGCGGCTTCGATGGCGTCCACCGCCTCGTATGCCTCTTCGATCATGTTGTGCGCGATGCTCTGGTGCGTCTGCGTGCGATCCCACGGGCATCCGTCCGGCGCGCGCAGCGCGGCGATGGTGGCGACGAACTGGTCGAACGACGGATGGCTGCAGGGGTTGGCCGCAAGCTGGCTTGCGAGGGGCGCGGCAGGAGACGGGGATGCGATGGGCGGCGTGGGTTCGGAGGCAGTCATGGAGATCCTTTCTTCGGTTGCTCAACAGCAGTATACCGCCGCGCGAGGGGCGTGGTATGCTGCACGACAATGCGAAAGGATATCGGTATGAACCAACCCGCCGACACGAACGACCTGCCCGTGCGCGTACGCCGCGCCGCGTGGCTGGCGCGCGCAGCGTTTCTGCTGGTGTTTGCCATCAACGTGCAGTGCGCGGCGTCGTTCGTGCTTTGGCCCGATGCCTACGCACCGTCGTTCGAGGTGGCGGGCGTGCCGGGCGCCGCGGCCGTGCAGGGCCTCGGCATCGCGTTCCTCATGTGGAACGCCACCTACCCCGCCGTCATCGCCAGCCCGCTGCGCTTCCGCGCCGTGGCCGTCATCGTGCTGGTGCAGCAGGCCATCGGCCTTGCCGGCGAATCGTGGCTGCGCTTCGGGCTGCCCGCCGGCCACGCCGCGCTTTCCGCCAGCATCGAGCGCTTCATCCTGTTCGACGCCGCAGGCCTCGTGCTGATGGCGGCCGCCTTCGGGTGGCTGCTCTGGGTGAAGCGTGCAACGCCCCAGACCTGAGAGCGTGCAACGCCCCGGGCTCGAAATGGCAAAAAGATGCCGAATTCGGAAACCATCGCGCCCCTCAGGAGGGCACGGCATGCCTGTATCCATGAAGGGCACTTCGATGACCAGGTATTACGAGAAAGAGCGTTTTTCGCAGCGCCTGCGGCACGCTCCGAAACTTCCGAATTCAAGCCTTTTTCGCCACCGGCGGCTCCATCGGATGCACGGGATCGGACATGGGGCGAGAAAGATGCGGCGCAACCGGAAAATAGCAGCCACGACATAGCAGAATCGGATATGCTGGCAGCCGAACCGAAAAAGAAACAGCGAGGAGCATCATGATCGATACCGCACCCGCCCCGGCCGCGCAGCTCTCCCCCGAAGCGCTCGCACAGGTTCGCATCTTCCAGCAGAACGAGGTGACCGAATCCGAAGTGTACCGGCGCATCGCGGCCGGCACCAAGGACGAGAGCAACCGCGCCGCGTTGCTGCGCATCGCCGACGAGGAGGCGAAGCACGCCGCCATCTGGCAGCGCTACACCGGCGAGGCGACGAAGCCCCAGCGCGGCAAGGTGCTGCGATTCTCCCTTATCGCGCGCGTGTTCGGCTTCACGTTCGCCGTCAAGCTGATGGAGCGGGGCGAGGAGAAGGCCCAGATCTCCTACGAGGAGCTGGCGAAAGAAGCGCCCGAGGCGCTGAGCATCCGCGCCGACGAGGAATCGCACGAGCAGGCGCTGCTGGCGATGCTGGACGAGGAGCGCCTGTCGTACGTGGGCAGCATGGTGCTGGGCATGAACGACGCCATGGTAGAGATGACCGGTACGCTGGCGGGTCTGACGCTGGCTATGCAGAACACGCGTCTCATCGCGCTTTCGGGTCTGATCACCGGCATAGCGGCCACGCTGTCGATGGCGTCGAGCGAGTACCTGTCGTCGAAGAGCGAGGGGCGTCCCGACGCGCTGAAGTCGGCTTCGTACACGGGCGTCGCCTACCTCGTGACGGTAGCGCTGCTGATTCTGCCGTACCTGCTGTTCGACGAGTCGCACTACCTGTGGGCCATGGGTACCATGGTGGTCATCGTGCTGCTGATACTCGTGGTGTTCAACTACTATCTCTCGGTGGCGCAGGATCTACCGTTCAAGAAGCGGTTCGGCCAGATGGCCGGCATCAGCCTGGGCGTGGCGGCGCTGTCGTTCGTCATCGGCATCCTGGTGAAGCAGTTCCTGGGCGTGGATATCTAAGTGGCGCGAAAAGGGACAGTCCCCTTTCGCGCCATTCGTGAGCGTATCGAAGGCGTGTCAAATCACCCGTCCCTTTGACACGCTTGGTACAGCTCCGCTTTGAAACGTTCCGTAGTTTTCTCAAACCAATTGAGAAAACTACGGAATACCCGCCGGATTCTCAACTCAATTTCGTTTTTAGCACCTCGCTTCGCTCCTTCGCACGCATGGTCGGGAGCTACGCCAAAATCGCCTTCAAGTCCTCCTCCGGCGTGGTGATGGGGCGGACGTCGAACTCACGCACCAGCACGTCCAGCACGCCGGGCGACACGAATGCGGGCAGAGTCGGACCCAGGTAGATTCCGCGAATCCCCAGATGCAACAGCGTCAGCAGGATGGACACGGCCTTCTGCTCGTACCACGACAGCACCAGCGTCAGCGGCAGGTCGTTCACGCCGCAGTCGAACGCCTCGGCCAGCGCCACGGCCACGCGGATGGCGCCGTACGCGTCGTTGCACTGACCCATGTCCATGATGCGCGGCAGACCGCCGATAGTGCCCAAGTCCAGGTCGTTGAAGCGGAACTTGCCGCACGCCAGCGTCAGGATGATGCTGTCGTCGGGAGCCTGCTGCACGAAGTCGCGGAAGTAGCTGCGGCCCGGACGCGCACCGTCGCAGCCGCCCACAAGGAAGAAACGGCTGATGGCGCCTTGCTTCACCGCGTCGACCACGGTGTCGGCCACGCCGAGGACGGCGCTGTGGCCGAAGCCCGTGGTGAACGTGCCGGTCGTATCGGTTGCAGCCGCATAACCGCCCAGCTCCAGCGCACGCTGGATGAGCGGCTCGAAGTCTTTCCCGCCGTCGGGCGCAGCCTCAACGTGCATCATGCCGGGGTACGCCACAGGACCGGTGGTGAACACGCGGTCGGCGTAGGAGGCCGCCGGCGGCATGAGGCAGTTCGTGGTGAACAGGACGGGCGCGGGCAGGTCGGCGAACTCGACGCGCTGGCTCTGCCATGCGGTTCCCACATTGCCCTTGAGGTGGGCATAGCGCTTCAACTCGGGATACGCGTGCGCGGGAAGCAGCTCGCCGTGCGTGTAGACGTTCACGCCGCGGCCTTCCGTCTGATCGAGCAGCAGCTTGAGGTCGTGCAGGTCGTGACCAGAGACCACGATGAAGGGGCCGGCTTCCACCGCGCGCGTCACCGTGGTGGGCTCCGGCGTGCCGAACGTCTCGGTGTTCGCCCGATCGAGCAACTCCATACAGCGCAGGTTCACCTCGCCCACCTTGAGCGACAGCGGCAGCAACACGTCGGCGTCGGCCTCGTCGTCGGCCAGCGCGGCCAAGCCTTCATGCAGGAAGGACGACACCGCGTCGTCGCGATAGCCCAGCGCCGCTGCATGATAGGCGTAGGCCGCCAGCCCGCGCAGACCGAACAGCACCAGCGACTTGAGCGAACGCGCGTCCTCGGGTGCGTTCCACAGCATGGCCAGATCGTAGTCGGGCGCAGCCTCCACCTGCGCCGACGCTGCAACGGAATCGCGCTCGGCATGGACGCGCGCGAGGAGGTCGGCCAAGGCCGCATCGTCGAAATCAACGTTCGTCAGCGTAGCGAACAAACCTTCCATCGCAAGATCGTCCGCCGTTCGCCGCGCGTCCCCGTTCATCCCCGCAGCACGTACGGTTCGCGCCAGAGCAACGAGCGCGCCCGTCACCTCGTCCTGCAAAACAGCCGTGCTCGCCTGCTTGCCGCACACGCCGGTCGCCCCGGTGCAGCCAGTGCATCCAGCCGTCTGCTCGCATTGGAAGCAGAACATCGTCGCCGTATCGCCCATGTCTCGTCCTCTCTTGCGCCTGCGCTCAAACCCCGCCAGAGCGGCGCGAAAGGGGACTGCCCCCCCTTCGCGCCGCATGCCGTTCACGGTGCAGTGCGCAGCGCTCGGTCATCGCTTGCTTGCCTGATGACGCTTACCCTACGATACTGGTTCAAGCATTTCCGTTGTATTTACAACAAAGGAGCCCTATGGAACACCACCTGCCCCTCATCGGCCGATCGCCCCTGTTCGCGAACATCGACGCCGCCGACCTCGCGCCCATGCTGCAGTGCCTGGGCGCGCGGAATCGCACGTTCCCCAAAGGCTCCTACCTCTTCCGCGTGGGCGACCGCACCACGGCGATGGGTATCATGCTGGAAGGCTCGGTACGGCTGGAGAAGGAGGACTACTGGGGCAACCGCAGCATCCTCGCATCGTTCGGACCGGGCCAATCGTTCGCCGAAGTGTATGCCTGCGAGCCCGACCTGGCCTTCGACATCAACGTGGTGGCAGCCGAAGACGCGACCGTGCTGTTCCTGGACATCGGGCGCGTGACCACCATGTGCCCGTCGTCGTGCGCGTTCCACGCTCGGCTCATCCGCAACCTGCTGGGCATCGTGGCGAAGCGCACCCACGCGCTGACGCGCAAAATCGAGCACACCACGAAGCGCACGACGCGAGCCAAGCTGCTGTCGTACCTCTCCGACCAGGCGGAAGCCGCGCACGCCAGCCGCTTCGTCATCCCGTTCGACCGCCAGGAGCTGGCCGACTACCTCTCCGTGGATCGTAGCGCCATGTGCGCCGAGCTGTCGCGGATGAAAAGGGACGGCCTCATCGACTACAATAGGAACCAGTTCGAGATCGTGCGAAGGAGCGCCCTATGATCGACCCGCGCAAAGCAGCCCTCATCATCATCGACATGCAACACGGGTTCCTCGACTCCTCGTCGGCGCTATGCGTGGCGGGAGCCGCAGCCACCGTGCCCGCCTGCACGCGAGCGCTCAACCGAGCGCGCGAGCTGGGAATGCCCGTGTTCCACGCCATCCGCGAGTACGCCGCCGACGGCTCGGATGTGGAAGCCGCGCGGCATCGCGGCTGGGTGGAAGGCGGCAAGCCCGTGTCGCGCGCCTGCGCCAGCCCGCGCACGCTGGACGAGTACGAACCGCTGGCGCCGCAGCCGGGCGACCGCGTGATCGTGAAGCCGCGTTTCTCCGCGTTCTTCGCCACGCAGCTGGACCTGGTGCTTCGCCGCCTGGGCGTGGGCACCGTCGTGCTCATCGGCACCACCACGCCGAACTGCATCCGCACCACCTGCTACGACGCGCTGTCGCTCGACTACAATGTGGTGCTGCTGGAAGACTGCACGTCGTCGCGCACGCCGGAGGTGCAAGCGGCGAACATCGAAGACATGGCCTTCATCGGCGCCCACATCATGACCTGCGACGAATTCTGCGAACGCGGTCTAGCGAACGTGGAAGACGTGGCGGGCGGAGTGCGCGAGGCATGCTTCGAGGAGGCAGCCCGATGATCGAGAACGTGGAAACGCTGGACGATCCGCGGCTGGATGCGTTCGCGCGGCTGACCGAGGCGCAGCTGCGCAGCAAGCTGGAGCCGGAGAAAGCGCTGTTCATCGCCGAGTCGGGGAAGGTCATCGAGCGCGCGCTGGCGGCTGGCATGGAGCCTCTGTCGCTGCTCATGGAAGCGAAATGGCTGCCCGCGATGCAGCCGATCATCGACGAGATCTCCGCGCGCTGGGGCGACGGCGTCCCCGTGTTCGTCGCACCGCACGACGAGTTGACGAAGCTCACCGGGTTCGAGCTGACGCGCGGCGCGCTGGGAGCGTTCCGCCGCCCGCAGCTGCCCAGCGTGGCCGATATCGTACGCGGAGCGCGGCGCATCGCGGTGCTGGAAGACATCACGAACCACACGAACGTCGGCGCCATCTTCCGCTCGGCCGCAGCCCTCGGCATCGACGCCGTGCTGGTGACGCCCGCCTGCTACGATCCGCTGTACCGGCGCGCCGTGCGCGTGTCGATGGGCACGGTGTTCCAAGTGCCGTGGACGCGCATCGGCGAAGAGGCCGGCGCGGGCGCGACGGGCACGGGCGGCTGGGCTCCCACCGGCGTGCCGCTGCTGCATGAGCTGGGCTTCAAGACCGCGGCCTTCGCGCTGACGGACGACTCGGTGCCGCTGGACGATCCCGCCCTCAACGCCGAGGAGCGCCTGGCGCTGGTGTTCGGCACCGAGGGCGACGGCCTCGCGCACGACACCATCGCCCGCTGCGACTACACCGTGCGCATCCCTATGGCCTGCGGGGTGGACTCGCTCAACGTGGCCGCCGCCAGCGCCGTGGCCTTCTGGCAGCTGCGCCGGTAGGTTGATGTCTCGCTCTACACCGTGTCGCCAGGGTGGCCGGTGTGGTTCACCTTCGTGGCCAACGGGTGCTCCTTGAGCGTGAGCATCAGCACGAAGCCCACCACTAGCAACGGCACCACGTACAGGAAGATAGGCACGAGCGCGTCGCTGTACGCCGAGGTGATGATGGCGCGCGTGCCGCTGTCGAGGTGCTGCACGAAATCGGGCGTGATGCGGTTCATGTTGATGTTGTCCACGTGCGGCAGCTTGGCGGCCAAGTCGGCAGTCAGGCGCGACGTGAACAGCGCGCCCACCAGCGACGCGCCCAGCGTGGAGCCGATCTGCCGGAAGAAGTTGTTCGCCGCCGTCGCCGTGCCCACGATGGCGTGCGGGAACTCGTTCTGCACGATGAGCACGAGGATCTGCTGGCCCAGACCGATGCCGAAGCCCAGCACGAACAGGAACACGCCCGTCACCACCAGCGGCGTGCCCACGGTCAGCTGCGACAGCAGCACGAACCCCACGGCCGTCACGGCGCACGACGCGATGGGCATCCACTTGTAGCGGCCCGTTTTCGTGGCGAGGAAGCCCGTGCCCACCGCCGTGATCAGCACGCCCGCCATCATCGGCACCGTCATGAGACCCGCCTGCTCGGGCGCCAGCCCCTCGACGATCTGGAAGTACGTGGGCAGGTACGATATGGTTCCCATCATGCCCAGCATGATGAACATTCCGGTGACCGTGCACACCACGAAGTTGCGGTTCTTGAACAGCAGCATGGGGATGATGGGCTCCTTCGCCTTGCGTTCCACCAGTACGAACGCAACCGCCGCCACGAAGAACAGCGCGAACAGCGCGAATATCTGCGGCGAGATCCACGGAAACAGCGTGCCGCCCCACGCCGTGGCCAGCACCAGCGACGACACCGACACGGCCATGGCCATCATGCCGCCGATGTCGATAGGCGGGCGGTCGTCGCGCCGCACGGGCTTCGTCAGGAAGAACGCCACGGCCGCGATGGCCAGCAGCGCCAGCGGGATGTTGAACGCGAACAGCCAGCGCCACCCCGTCACCTGCACGAACCAGCCGCCCAACAGCGGCCCCACCACCGTGGACACCGCGAACACCGAGCCCATGAGGCCCATGTACTTCCCTCGCTGACGCGGCGGGATGATGTCGGCGATGGTAGCTTGCGCCAGGATGATAAGGCCGCCTCCGCCGAGCCCCTCCACGGCGCGGCCCGCGATGAGGCCGTCCATGCTGGGCGCGAGCCCGCACGTGGCCGACCCCACGATGAAGATGGACAGCGCGATGATGAACAGGTATTTGCGGCCGAACAGGTCGCCCAGCTTGCCGTAGATTGGCATCATGACGGTGGACGCCAGGATGTACGCCGTGGTCACCCACTGCATATGGTCGACGCCGCCCAGATCGCCCACGATGGTGGGAAGCGCGGTGGCCGTCACCGTCTCGGACAGCGTGCTGACGAACATGGCCAGCAGCAAGCCAGCGAACACGGCGGCCACGCCGCGCGAATGCTCGGGTTTGGGCTCGCTCGCGGGCACGCCGCCCTGCCGCGCCGACGCTGCGGCAAGCTCGTGCGCGCGGGTGCGCGCCGCCGCGTCGCGGGCCGCGTCGGACGTGGCCGAGGCCGAGACATGGCCGGAGCGTGCTGCGGTCGAAGGCGCATCAAAGGCCGCCGCGCGCTCGGCATCGTCGACGGTCGAGGTCAGCGGGGTGGTTTCGGGTTCGTCGCTTTCGTGCACGCGCGCCGCGTCCGCGGGCGCGAGCGCCGTCCGGTCTATGCCTTCCATGCCTGCTCCTTATCGCTGCGTGATCCTTTCCAGTATGGTCGCGGTCGCGCGGACGAGCATGCGGCCGCAGCACACGGAAACCGAACGGTCAGCAGAGCGTCGCGCACTCGTGGGGAAGCCCGCCAACGCCCGAACGAGGCCCGCGAGCAGAGGAGGAATGCTGGCGCGGAATGATGGCCTGGCAGGTCGCGATGCCGTCCTCGCCGAGGCCCTCCCGCGTCGGAACGCGAATGTTTCACGTGAAACATTCGTACGCCACCGTCCGCTCTCCCTTCCGATGCGCTATGCGTTTTGCATGCGCGCGAAACCTGTCCGCTACTCGGCGCGCGCGTCGAGTAGAATACGGGGAACGAGGAGGGAGGGGATATGCAGCACGAAACCAAGCCGGAATCCGCGGGCGCGAAACGCACGCTCGCGGGCAGCGCCGTGGGATACGGCATCGTGTGCGGGCTGACGTTCCCCCTCATGATCTCCAGCACGTTCCTTCAGGAGATGAGCCTGTCGCACGGGGCGGGCGATGCGTTCGGCGCACTGTTCTTCCTCGCGTACGCGCTGACGATGGCCGGCACCGCGCTGGCCTACGCTCTGCGCCGCAAGCCCACGCGCCGCGCGCGCATCGTCAGCGCCTTCGCCGCAGCCTTCCTGGGCAACGCCCTCATGTTCGCGCGGCTGGTGGGGCTCATCGAGGGCGGCTGGCCGTACGCCATCGCCGCCTCGAGCCTGATCGGCTACGGATTGGCCACCGCCGAGCTTGCATGGATGGCGCGCATCACCAGCCTACACGAGCGCGGCCAGGTGTCGCTTGCGCGCACCGTGCCGCTGTCGTTTCTGTGCGGCGGGGCGGTGGCGGCCGTCATCTTCGTCGCATCGGGCACCTTCGAGCTGCTGTTCGCGCTGGCCATCATCGTGGTTTCGGCGTTGCCGCTTGCGCGCACGGCACCGATGGATGCAACGGCGCGGCGCGTCAGCCTCGCGCAGGGCGGCGCGGGCGACTTCGTGAAAGCGGTGTCGTACCTGGCGGTGTTCTCGTTCGTGTTCGGCGCGGTGAGCCAGGTGGCAACCGTGGTCGAGGAGCCCGTGCCCATCGCCGCGCAGGCCGTGCTGGACATCTTGCTGGCAGCCGGCATCATGCTGGCGTACGTGGTGCGCAAGAAGCACGCGTTGTCGGTGGGCGATTTGTACGACATCCTGTTCCCCATCGTGGCCGTGGCGCTGATCGCGCTGCCGTTCATCACTTCGCCCATCGTGCACGTGATTGCGGCGGTGCTCGTGTTCGTGGCGTTCTACCTGTCGGGCATGAACGTTCGCATCGCCGTGTGCCTGCTGGGCGAACGCGACCACGTATCAATGTGGGTGTACCTGAGCGTTGCGCTGGGGGCGTCGGCGCTGCTGATCCTCGGAGGCGTCGCGTTCGGCGCGGCGGTGATCGCGCAGGATGTGCTGGTGACGGGACTCGCGCTCATCTCACTTGTGTCGCTGTTCGTGCTGGCGCTCAACCCCATCGTGGCGAAGCGGCTGGAAACCCGACGCGCGCAGAAGGAAGCGCCGTCGTCGTCGCCTGTACCCGAGACGAGCGACGTGCGCACGATGCAAGTCGATCTGCTGCGCTCGTTCGCCGCCGCCCATGCCCTCACCGCCCGTGAAACCGACGTGCTGATCCTGTTGTGCCAAGGCCGCACGCGCACGTACATCGCCGACGAGCTGGGGCTGTCGCCGAACACCATCAAGGGCTACATCCACAACGTGTACCAGAAGAGCAGCGCCGTCGACAAGCAAGACCTCCTCGACCGCGTCGAGCTCCACGCGGAGGGACGCCCGCTGTCGTCCTGAGCGAGCGCAGCATTCGACAGGCCAGCAGACTGTCGAACTCCCGAGCGCGCGAAGCGAGCGCAGGGAGACCCGCTAAGCGCGGGGTCGAAGGATCCCGTGCGGCGGCAGCTGCGGCGCTTCCAGTTGGCACCGCACGGGATCCTTCGACCCCGCGCCTTACGGCGCTGCGCTCAGGAAGACAAGGTGTGCAGCAGCGTTCCGCCTCCCGACCCGCCTTCGTGCCTCCACCCTCCACCCCTCCACTATGGAGGGTTTTCGCAATCCACCCACTTTGGCGCTGGCGGGGCGACCCCGTTCCCTGGCAGGATGGCGACAGCGGATCGACCGGAGGAGGGTCGGCCGCCGACAAGAAGCATCGTCGAACAGGGAGGATCATCATGAGCACAGAGGGAAAGAACATCGCATCCGCAGGCGTTTCGCGCCGCTCGTTCCTTATGGGACTGGGCGCGACGGCAGCCGTCGTAGCCGGAAGCGGCCTCGCCGGCTGCGCGCCGCAAAGCACCGCGGCGCCCGCAAGCGCCGAAAGCGGCTCCGATGCCGCAAGCGCCAACAACACGTCGAGCGCAACCGGCGCCCAGAAGCCCGACACCATCCAAGCCGCCGCCGAGACCCCGGCCGAGAAGCAGGAAACCAAGGACGTCGACTTCGTCATCGTGGGCAGCGGCGTGGCCGGCATGAGCGCGGCCGTGGAGGCCTCGCGCGCCGGCGCCAAGGTGGTCGTGCTTGAAAAGCACAACGTGACCGGCGGCGATTCGTCCATCTGCTCCGGCAACTTCTATTGCTGCGGCGCGAAGAAGCAGGACGAGCTGGGCTACACGGACTATGGCACACCCGAGGAGGTGGCGCAGTTCTTCTTCGATCAGTCCGACGGCGACGCGAACATGGACATCTGCCGCCTCGTGGCCGAGGGCGGCGGCGCGGCCATGGATTGGCTGGTGGAGCTGGGCTGCGACTTCGACAAGAAGCCCGGCGACAACGTGTCCGACCGCTCCATGCTGTCGACCACCAGCGGCAAGGGCATCGTGGACAACCTCATCGCCGAAGCCGAGAAGAACGGCGTGGAAATCATGATGGAAACGCGCGCCATCGAAGTGCTCATGGACGGCGGCAAGGCCGCGGGCGTGAAGGCGCGCCAGGGCAAGACCGAGTACACCATCAACGCGAAGGCCGTCATGCTGGCTTCGGGCGGCTTCGACGGCCAGGATTGGGCGAAGGAGCTGTACGCGCCGGGTGCCGTGGGTTGGCACACGTTCAGCAGCCCCAGCAACACGGGCGACGGCATCGAGCTGGCGAAGCAGGCCGGCGCCATGACGCTGCTGAAGGGCGGCCTGTCGCAGATCCACCTGGTGGGCCGCGAACCGCTGCCCCTCAACGACGAGCTGAGCGCGCTGCGCATGGTGAACACGGGCGTGTTCGTCACCGACCTGGGCTATCGTTGCGCGAACGAGTCTATGACCAGCCAGTTCGATTACTTCACGCCGTTCGTGGAAAGCGGCCGCAAGGAATTCACCATCATCTGCGACTCGCAGCAGCCCGACAAGCGCATGGAGCTTATCAAGAAGGGCGTGGAGAAGGGCGTCGTCGACACGGCCGACACCATCGAGGAGCTGGCCGAGGCGGCCGGGCTGCCCTCCTACCCGCTGATGAAGACCATCGAGCGCTATAACGAGCTGTGCGAGGCCGGTGAGGACGCCGACTTCCACAAGAAGCCCGAAGACCTGCAGGCCATCGAGAAGGCGCCGTTCTACGCCATCCAGATCACACCGAACACGAACGACTCGTTCGGCCAGCTGGCCATCAGCACGAAGGCCGAAGTGCTGGACGCCGACCGCAAGCCCGTCCCCGGCCTGTATGCCGGCGGCACGCTGGGCAACGCCGAGCTGTTCTACATGCGCTACGCCGTGAGCGGCTCGTCCATGTGCATGGGCACCGTCACCGGCCGCATCGCCGCCCAGTCGGCTCTGGAGTACTACGGCGCGTAACGCGCCGAACGCTCGGGAGCCGGCACGCCCGACGCCCGAGCGTCATCACACCGCCTTCCCTCCCCTCACGCCCTCCGGCTCTCGCCGGAGGGCGCTTTGCATACGAACGGGTCGCAGCCGCATCGTGGCCGCCGGCTCTCAAAACCGTCGTTCGGGCTCCTTCTCCTGTTCGACCCCGAATGTTTCACGTGAAACATTCGTACGCTTGTTGATCCTTGCGCGCATAGCCAGCGCTTCGCCGAGCCGCGGGCTATGCCTCGCGCCAGCAGCAGCCGTCGTCGTCTCGCAGCCCGCGGCCGCCTCCGTGCAACCGACAGCACGGCCAATGGCGAAAAGGCGTCGAATTCGGAAGTCGCTGCGCCTCTCCTCAGAAAGCAGGAAAGGGCCTCTCCCGATAACGCCCGGTCAAAACGATCCCGTCTCCAGCATCATGCGCCGATGCCGAACAGGGACGCCCGCTCGCTTCCGAATTCGGTATCTTTTTGCCATTGCGAGACCAGCCGGGGGGCACGAAGGGCCGTCAAGCAGACAGCGCGGTGCCTTGTGAAGACGATATCGCATGTTCGTAAAATTCTAATACTATGCTTGACTTTGTAATCTGTATGCAATAGCGTTACAGTTACTTACCGTCGACCCTAGCGCTCCCCTTAGGAGGACGTTGCAGCTCATGAATAGCCGTATGAGAAAACACGCGGCGCTGGCCGTCGTCACGCTGGCCGCAGCCGGAGCGCTCACCCTGGCGGCATGCGCGGAAACGCCCGCCGCATCATCCGACGCGCCCGCAATTCAAAACCAAAGCAAAAGCGAGGAATCCATGACAAACGAACGCAACGGCGGGTACGCCACAATTTCCGAGGACGAGGCGGTTGCCATGATGAGCGAAAACTCCGCAACCCTTGTAGACGTCCGCACCGCACGCGAATATGCTGACGGGCACATCCCCGGAGCCATCAACATACCCGTCGAAACCATCGGCTCCGTCAAACCCGCCGGCCTTCAAGGCGTGGACGAAAACGCCTCCATCATCGTCTACTGCCGGACCGGCGTGCGCAGCGAACACGCTTCGAACATGCTTCTCAACCTGGGTTACAAGCACGTGTTCGACCTGGGCGGCATCGTCGACTGGAACGGCGAAAAGGTGGCCGGAACCGAGCCAGGCAGCTTCGCAGGCGACGCGCAGTAGAATCTGTCGCCTTGGAGGTCCGTGCGTGTCCCGCCGGAAACGACACGTGGACAGGTATGGGCAACCGCTCCGCTAAGCCAACTGCGGAACGCGCACGGATCTCCAAGGCGACAAACCGAAACGCTCGTCAGACCGAGCGTCCGCGAACATGCGTAGAACGGGAGGGGAACGTGCGCCGCAAGCCGTCGGCGCACGCGTCAAAGCCGTGCGGATGCGGCGGATCCCTGTCCAAGCTCCGCCGCACCCGCACGAAACGCCCGCGAATCACGCGAATGAGACAATAGCCCCGTCCCTTTGTCTCATCGAAACGGCCTCATTGCCCGGGGCCGTTTCGCGTTCGGAAGGTTATTTCGCGATCAGCACGGGGATGGGCGATGCGTGCAACAGCTTGTGGCTGACGCTGCCCATGTACTCCTTGAGCCCGCTCAGGCCACGGTTGCCCACAATCAGCAGGTCGTAGTCGCGCTGGCCGATCAGCTTGACAATCTCGGTGGCCGGATTCGTGCCGGTTAGCAGCAGCGAGTCGGTGCGCGCGGCAACGTCCTCGCCCATCTTCTGCTCGGCCTCGGCCAGCAGATCCTCGCCGTCGGAGATCATCATGTCGAGAATGTCCTTGAAGTTCGCCATCTGCGTTTCGTCGAGCAGCGGGATAGGCACCACGTACACGACGTCCACATGCGCCTCGGGATTCACTGCAGCCAGGCTGGCGGCCATGGCGAGCGCGCGGTCGGCACCCTCGGATTCGTCGAACGCCACGAGCAACTTGTTAACGGCCATGGTGGGCCTCCTCTCGGTCGCGGCGAGCGCGGTGCGCCGCCTGAAAACGTCCTACCTCCAGTATAGGGCTTTCAGCGCGGGCAGGGAAACAAGTTGTCCACGCTTTCATGACCGCTTTCGCGCGGATCGCCGGCCATCGCCAGCCGGGCGGTCGGGTGCCCTACGATAAACATCTTCGGCAGCGTGCAACATGCCCCGAATAGAGCGGCCCCCTTTAGGGTCTCGACGAAAGGACGCACCATGGAACAGTTCGACGCAGCGATCATCGGGTTCGGAACGGCGGGCCTCGCCCTGGGCGGTGCGCTTGCCGACGATGGCCAGAACATCGTAGTCGTGGAGCAGTCCGACACCATGTACGGCGGCGCCTGCGTGAACAACGCATGCATCCCCACGAAGGCACTCGTGGAATCGGCACGACTGACCGCGGCCGTAGGCGGCTCTATCGTTGAACGCGAGGAGCGCTACACCGCGGCCGTCGACGACATGAAAGAACTGCGCTCCGCCTCGCGCGAACGCAACTACCGCGCGCTGGCCGATCGCGAGAACGTCGACGTCATCGACGGCCGCGCATCGTTCGCGAACGCCACGCACCTGACGGTGGCCACCGCGTCGGGCACGCGCAGCATCGAGGCGAAGCGCATCTTCATCGACACCGGCTCGCTGCCGAAGCTGCCTTCCATCCCCGGCATAGACAGCCCGCGCGTGTTCGTCAGCAGCTCGCTCATCGAGCTGCCCACCCTGCCGCGCCAGCTCGTCATCATCGGCGGCGGCTACGTCGGCCTCGAGTTCGCCTCGTTCTACACCGACTTCGGCGCACAGGTGACCATCCTACAAAACAGCGACGCCATCCTCGCCCACGAGGATCCCGAGACGGCCGAAGCCGTGCGGAGGAGCCTCGAAGACCGCGGCGTCACCATCGTGTACGACGCGCACGTGACGCACATCGACGACGAGCACGACCAGGTGCTGGTGTTCGCCCAGGTGAACGGCGAGGAGAAGCGCTATCCCGGCCATGCCGTGCTGGTCGCGGTCGGCCGCACCCCGAACACGACCGGCCTCAACCTGGAAGCCGCCGGCATCGAGCTGAACGACCGCGGCGGAATCAAGGTGGACGAGCACCTGCGCACCACGGCCGACAATGTCTGGGCCATGGGCGACGTGACGGGCGGCATGCAATTCACCTACATCGCCTACGACGACTTCCGCATCGTCGCATCCGACCTGCTGGGCGACGGATCGCGCACGACGAAGAACCGCGGCGCCATCCCTTATTGCACGTTCGTGCACCCGCCGTTCGCGCGCGTCGGCATGACCGCGGACGAGGCGCGCAAAGCCGGCTATTCCGTACAGGTATACAAACTGCCCGCTGAAAAAATCTCGCAAGCGCGCATCCTGCAAGACCCGGTGGGTCTGATGAAGGCCGTGGTAGACGCGAACTCAGGAGTGCTGCTGGGCATGGATCTGTTCTGCGAAGATGCGCAGGAGCTGGTGAACACCGTGAAACTGGTCATGGATGCACGCATTCCCGCCTCCGTGCTGCAGAGCGCCGTATTCACGCACCCGTCCATGACCGAGGCGTTCAACAACCTGTTCCTGCCTCAGAACATGCAGGAGTAGAAGCCGTCGTGGACACGAACCTCCTGACCGGATCGCCGCCTTTGACGGCAAGCTCGTTCGTCATCCAGCGCTCGAAGCCCGCATAGGCGGGCGCCTTGCGTCCTTTGAGGCTGACGAGGCAGATAGGCACGGAAACGGAATCCTTGGCCGCCATGGGTTTCAACTCGGTGAGGGGGTTGAACTGACCGAGCGCAGGAACGCCAACGGTGAGCGCCAACCCGTTCTCTCGCGTCAGATAGCGCTCGAACTGCGCGGCAGTAGTCGCGCTGACGAGAATATCGATCCCGCGCTCACGATAGAACTCCGCAACGGAATCGTTGAAGCGGTCGAAGTCTTCCGATATGGAGACGGGGTACGGCTTTATATCGTCCAAGCTGACAGTTTGATGCTGCGCCAAGGGGTGCCGATACGACATAATCACGCCCAGCATCACCTTGCCGAGATTCAGGCAATCCATATCGGGGTGACGGCATGCGCCAACCACGATAAGCGCATCCAGGTGTCCCGCCTGCAGCGCCCCGAAGCCGCGAAGCCCCGCCTCAAGCCGTATAGAGGTTTCGATGCCCGAGTTCTTGTAGACGAACGATGCAATGCTGGCGCATGCTTGCTCGTATCCATAGAGCGGAGACGCGCACAGCCCCAACCGCAACAACGGAGATTCGGCAGAGCGTCGTCTGTGCGCAAACGCCTCCAACTCGTCGAAGCTTCTCAGCACCGGCTCGGCTTTGACGTAGAAGGCCTTTCCGAACAGGGTGGGATGCACGCCGCGGCTTTCGCGCACGAACAGCTCGTTCTTCAGTTCTCGCTCCAGATCAGCGATAGCCTTCGAGACCGCTTGGACGGTTACGTACTGCTCCTTTGCGGCCGCTGACAAGCTGCCGCTCTGGAACACAGCGACGAAGTATCTTACTTGCTTGATATTCAAAAAGTCTACCTCGAACCTATCGCGCGCCGATCCTTTTTGAGATTCTACCGCGCTCCTAGGTCGTTGCATCCGAGACGCGCCCCGTTCAACTATCTTTTGAACAGCAGTTCCTGAGCACAAAACGCGCGAGAAGAGCGCCTCTGATCGCACGAAGGGCGCGCGTCGCTTACGGGCTTTGCGAAAGGGGCTCCATCGGCGCAAGCTGCGTCACAGCGCGTCGCAGGGACGGGTGGTTTTACGCGCTTTCCGCAAATCCCACCTCCTGCGGAAAAACCGAGTGGCGGAGGGGCGCACCCTCCGTCGCAGCACCTATAAAGACGCGAGCCGCTCGAGCGGCTCGCCGCAGGAGCCCGGCAGACTCGCATCCGCATCGATCCGACGGCGAACGGAGGAACGCCGTGGCAGAGATCGCGCGCTATGCACGATTTCAGGTGGTCGTTTTCGGAGGCGGAAAGGAAAAGCCCAGGTCGCGAGAAACGGCGGCGGCGGAGAATCGTGCATACCGTACGATCTCTGCCACGCGCGAGTCAACCGGAGGCGAGGCCCCCTCGAACGACCCGCCACCAGCTCGCCTTCAACCCGCCGGCGAGCCGTCGCCAGCAAGACCCCAAGCAACCCGCCGCCGACCCACCGCCGTCCCCAACGCGACCCCCCAAGCAACCCGCCACCAACGCAACACCCCTCCCCGCGAAGAAAGCATGTCGCTTGGGCGTGCCTTCGAGCGCCGCGCGACTGTTGGTGTAAGCTGCGTTAGGCAAGAACGGCGCCGTCATCGGGCTCCGGCTCTGCAGATCAAACCACCTCGCCCAAGGAGCACGCATGGCATCACCCGGGTTCCCCCTCCGCGCCGCCGCCGACGGCCCGCGCCGCATCGGCATGCCGCGCGCGCTGTTGCACTACCGCTACGGCACGCTGTGGACGACGTTCTTCGAGGCGCTGGGCTGCGACGTCGTGCTCAGCGACCCCACCGACCGCTCCACCGTGGCGCACGGGGACGCGCTGTCGAACGACGAGTGCTGCCTGGCCTCGAAGATCTACCTGGGACACGTGGCCTCGCTGGTGGATTCGGACGCGTGCGATGCCGTGTTCGTGCCCAGCATCGCCAACGTGGGACGACGGCGCGGGTTCTGCACGAAGTTCCAGGCGCTGCCCGACCTCGTGGCCAATACCTTCGCCGACCAGCGCATCGAAGTACTGTCGTGCCTGGTGAACGAGGTGGATGAACACAAAAGCATGAAAGACGCGCTCATCGAGCTGGCCACGCAGCGCTACACGGGCCCGCGCGAGGCGAAGCGCGCCTGGAAAGCGGCCGCCCGCGCGCAGGAGCAGGCCGAACGCGCCGCGACGTTGCGGCAAACGCGCGCCCTGTCCCAGCTGGAAGCCGCGCGGGCGGCGGCGCGGCGCCCCGAGGACGCACCGCTTGCCATCCTGCTGGCAGCGCACCCCTACCTCGCGCACGATGCGTTCATGGGCGGCGCGCTGACGGACCTGCTGGAAAGCATGAACGCCGTGGTGCTGTTCGCCGACGAGGCCGACCGTGAGCGCTCGCTGCAGGCCAGCTTCGACTTCTCCGACACGCTGCCGTGGATCGTGAACCGCGAGATCATCGGCGCCATCACGCAGCTGCACCACCGCGTGGACGGCATCGTGCTGGTCAGCGCGTTCCCCTGCGGGCCCGACTCCATGACCGACGCCGCCATCGTGCGCTGCATCCAGGGCAAGCCGGTGCTCAACCTCACCATCGACGCGCAAAGCGGCACCGCCGGGTTGGAGACGCGCGTCGAGAGCTTCATCGACATCCTGCGCTACCAGAAGAAAGGGGGCTACGTTGGCGCCTGAGACGAAACGCGACGCGGTGAACCCGCTGCACACCGACGGCGACCGCGAGGTGCGCGGCGCCCGCGTGGTGGTGGGCACGCGGCGCGGCCCGTTCAAGCTGCTGCCCTCGCTGCCGAAGAAGCCGCGCGCCAAGCGCGAACGCCACGCCCGCACGCGCGTGGCGTTCTTCCGCTACAGCTACTACGACATCGCGTTCAAATTCTTCGTCGAACACGTGCTGGACGCCGATTTCGTCGCACTGCCGAAGCCCACGAAGCGCACCATCGAGCTGGGCTCGCGCCACTCCAGCGACATGGTGTGCGCGCCGTTCAAGCACATCCTGGGCGACTACATCGAGGCGCTGGAGCTGGGCGCCGACGTGCTGGTGCAGTTCGCCGGGCCCTGCCGCCTGGGGTATTACGGCGAGCTGCAGCAATCCATCATGCGCGATCTGGGCTACGAGTTCGACATGCTGAACTTCGCCATGCTCACCGGCAAGCCCCTGACCGAGTACATCTCGGTATGCAAGAAGAAGGTGAACCCAGACCTGTCGGTGCCGCATGGCGTGCGTAACATGCTGGCCGTGTTTAAAATGATCGAGCACCTGGACGAAGTGAACGATTTCTACCTGGCGAACGCCGGGTTCGAAGCCGAGCCCGGGTCGTTCGAGCGCGCGCGGGAGGCGTACTTCGCCGACATGCGCGCGGCCACGAACGAGCGCGAGATCGCCGAAGCGCAGCGGAAGGGCCTCGATGCGTTGCGCGCGCTGCCGCAGCATCGCCCCGCCCGCCCCTTGCGCGTGGGCATCGTGGGCGAGTACTTCACCGCAGCCGACCCAGCCAGCAACCTTGATCTGGAGCGCAAGTTCCTGGACATGGGCGTGGAACTGCACCGAGCGCTGAACATGACGAACCGCAACCTGCGCTACAACGAGAAGAACCTGCGCGCCGGCATCTCGGAGTACGTGCAGTACGACATGGGCCCCACGTCCAGCATGACCATCGCGGCCGCGCGCAAGTACGCGCAGGAAGGGTTCGACGGCATCGTGCACCTCAAGTCGTCGGGCTGCACGCCCGAGGTCGACTGCATGCCCGTGCTGCAGCGCATCAGCCGCGACACCGGCGTGCCCGTGCTGTACCTCAGCTACGACTCGCAGACCAGCGACACCGGTTTGGACACGCGCCTCGAAGCGTTCTACGACATGATCGCCATGAAGAAGGAGAAGACGGCCCGATGACCGAAGCAAGGGAAACTCACACGACCGCCAACGCCAGCGAGGGACGCCCCGTCCCGTCAGGGCGAACGGACTGCTACCTCGGCATCGACATCGGGTCGATTTCCACGAAGGGCGTGATCATCGACGCCGACCGGCGCATCATCGCGCGCACGTACCTGTGGACCGAGGGCAACCCGGCCGATGCCGCGCGCCGCGTGGTGGCCGACCTGGGCTCGCAGGTGGATCGCGACGCGGTGCGCGTGCGCGCCGTGGGCACCACCGGCAGCGCGCGGCGGCTGGTGGGCGCCATGTGCGGCGCCACCGTGGTGAAGAACGAGATCACGGCGCACGCGGTGGGCACGACGTTTTTGCATCCCGACGTGCGCACCATCCTGGAGATCGGCGGCCAGGACTCGAAAATCATCTGCGTGGAGAGCGGCATCGCCGTGGACTACGCCATGAACACGCTGTGCGCGGCGGGCACGGGCGCATTCCTGTCGAGCCAGGCGCATCGGCTGGGCGTGGAGGTGGAAGAGTTCGGCGACATCGCGCTGACCTCGAAGAAGCCCGCGAACATCGCGGCGCGTTGCACCGTGTTCGCCGAGAGCGACCTCGTACATAAGATCCAGGTGGGCTACGCGCGCGAGGACATCATCGCCGGCCTGTGCCGCGCGGTGGCCACGAACTACCTGAACAACGTGGGCAAAGGCAAGCAGATCGCCGCGCCCGTGGTGTTCCAGGGCGGCGTGAGCAAGAACGCCGGCGTGGTGCAGGCGTTCCGCGACGAGCTGGGCATGGACGTGGTCGTGGACGAGGACGGCCACCTCATGGGCGCGTTCGGCGTGGCGCTGCTGGCCGCCGAGGCCGCTCCGCGCGCCGGGGAGCCCGGCGACGGCGAGGCGTTCGACTTCGACGCGTTGCGCACGTTCGAGTTCGTCACCCGCGAGGTGGAGTGCCAGAAGTGCGCGAACCACTGCGAGATCATCTGCGTCTACCGCGACGGGAAGATCATCGACTCCTGGGGCAACCGCTGTGACAAAGGCGCCGTGAAGGCCGGGTAAGCGCCGCAACGCCATGCGGACGCGCTGCGGCGAGCTTGCGCCATCTCCACCAACTCGTCCCAAATCGCATCAGGACCATGATGGGCAAATATCTGTAGCATAACTATAGCTAGATTTATAGCTATAGTTATGCTATTTTTGATTCAGCCGATCGAAAGGAGACGCTATGTCCATCACAAATACCGTGAGCGTATCGGAAGCTCGAGCGAACTTCACCAAAATTGGCCGCCAAGTAAGCGAAACGCGCAAGTCGGTCACCGTTTTCAAGGGTTCAACGCCCTATTTGGTCATAAGCCCCGCCCCTCTTGCCAAGGAGCCCAACGAGGAAACCCTCGAAGCGTTCCGAGAGTTGGAGGAGATAAGAAAAGATCCCTCGCACAGGACGCACGAAGACGCAGATGAGCTCTTCGCTGCCTTAGGGATATAAATGTATCGCTCCATCAACTCCCCGGCATTCGAGCGCGATGTCAAAAAATGCATGAAGAAGCACTGGGACATGGGGTCTTTCAAGGCGGCTATATCCGCCATTCTTCATTCCGACGAGGAACCCATACCTTTGAAATACAACGACCACGCTTTAAGCGGCAACCTCCAAGGAAAACGAGAGCTTCACGTCAAAGGACGAACCAGTGACTGGTTGATCATGTACGAGATAGTCGATGGCGTGGTCGGCTTCGCGCGAACCGGCGGTCACGACGACCTCTTCTGAGCCGTCGCCCTAGCCCTGCCCGAACTGGAAGCCGGGGTACAGCGTCATGCCGCCGTCGACGAACAGGGTGGTGCCGGTCACGTAGCTGGCCTGGTCGGACGCGAGCCAGGCCGCGGCGGCGGCCACGTCTTCGGGGGCGCCCACGTACCCCATCGGGATGAGCCGTTCGGTTGCGGCGCGCGCTTCGGGATCGGCGAACTTCTCCGCGTTGATGGGCGTGTTCATGGCTCCGGGCGCGATGGCGTTCACGCGGATGCCGCGGTCGGCGTACTCGAGCGCCAGCGTCTTCGTCAGCATGCCGACTCCTGCCTTGCTGGCCGCATAGTCGGCGAAATGCGGCCACGGAATGATCTCGTGCACCGACGACAGGTTGATGATGACGCCGGGCATCTTGCGATCCAGAAAGTGATCGATGGCGCGGCGGCAGCCCGCGAACACGCCGGTCAGGTTCACGTCGATGACGCGCTGCCATTCCTCGATGGACTTCCGATCGGACGGCGAAGCCACCTCGATGCCCGCGTTGTTCACCCAGATGTCCACGCCGCCGAACGAGAACATCGCAGCGTCGAACAGGGCGTCCACGCACTCGTTCTTGCTCACGTCGGCCTGCACCGCGGCCGCCGCTCCGCCCGCTTCCTCGATGGCTCGCACCGTTTCGCGCGCGCCCTCTTCGTCGGAGCGGTAGTTCGCCACCACGTTCATGCCCTCGGCGCCGAAGCGCCGCGCCATGGCGGCGCCCAGCCCCTTCGAGCTGCCCGTCACCACCACCGTCTTGCCCTTGAGATCGTCGTACATGGGAGCCTTCTTTCCGCGCAGGGTCGTCGTATCATCCCGCGACCATAACGCACCCGGTCGCGTCCCAAGCCGCCCGAGCCCCCGCCGTCGCCCGCCCGTGGCGGACGCGTTACGCTTGCTTTGACGATGCCGGTTCAAACTACGTCGCCCTCCCTAAATCGCATGGAACTTGCGATGCGGGGCGGGGGTTCCTTCGGGATACTGGACGGCGTACCCGAAGGAAAGGAACCGGCATGCTCGTTGAATTCAAGGGGATGTTCCCCGACGTGGAGAAAGCCGCGTTCATCGCGCCGAATGCGGCGATCTGCGGCGACGTGGCGATGGACGAGGGCAGCTCGGTGTGATTCAGCGCCGTCATCCGCGGCGAAGTGGCGCCCATCCGCATTGGCAAGAACAGCAACGTGCAGGACAACGCCATGCTGCACAGCGACTACGACTGCCCCGTCACGCTGGGCGATCGCGTGTCGGTGGGCCACAATGCCATCGTGCACGGCGCCACCATCGAGGACGATGTGACCGTGGGCATGCACGCCACCGTGATGAACGGCGCCGTGATCGGTGCGGGATCGATGGTCGCGGCCGGCGCGCTGGTGAAGGAGCGCTCCGTGATCCCGCCGTGCTCGCTGGTCGTGGGCGTGCCCGGCAAGGTGATCCGCACGCTCGACGCCCAGACGGTGGCCCGCAACATCGAGCACTCCCAAGAAGCCTACATAGCCGACGCCCAAGAATACGCCCGCGCCCGCATGGTGGGGTAGGAAACATCGGGGATGGCGATGGGATTCTATGCCTTGCCGGACGCAACGAATCCCAGTATGCCTACTCCCACTTGAAGAAACGCACGGCGATCACGGTGCATACCGCGGCCCACACCGCCATGATCGCCACCGGCACGACGGCCTGGTCGACGGGCAGTCCGAGCGACGTGGCTTTCAGCAGCTTCACGCCCTGGGTGAGCGGCAGCAGGTCGGCCCCGCGCTGCACGGCCGTGGGCATCATCTCGTAGGGCAGCGTCGTCCCCGACAGCAGCAGCATGGGGAAGTACAGGAGGCTTGCCAGCACGCCCGCGACTTTCTCGTTCGGCGCGAGGCCGCCCACCATCATGCCGAGCGCCAGCATAGCCGCCAGCACCAACACGTACGACCCGACGAACGCCGGCCACGACCCGGTGAACGCGTAGCCGAAGAACAGCGCCGCCACCCCGAACACGAGCACGGCCGAGATCAGCGCGTACACGGTGTAGATGGCCACCTGCACCGCCAGAATGGTGTGCACGCTGACGGGCGTCACGAAGTAGCGCTTGAGAATCTTGCGGTGCCGGTAGTTCGACACCACGAGCGGCAGGCCCATCGCGCCGCCGGCGCAGATGCCGATGGCAGACACCGCGCCCACCGATTGCGCCACGAACGTGTAGCTCGCGCCCTCGTAGGCAGGCTGATCGCCGAACATCATGCCGACGACCAACATCACCACCACAGGCATGATCACGGCGAAGATGGGCATGTTCATGTCGCGCAGCGACAGGCGGAACTCGACTCGGAACAGGGTGCTAAAGGCTTTCATGGGCGCCTCCCTCGGAGAAATGGGCGGTTGCGGCAGGCTCGGCAGCTTCCACGGACTCAGCGTGTTCGGCAGGTTCCGCGTACGCAAGGTACGCGTCCTCGAAGCTGGCGAACGGACCGGACGCCACAGCTTCGGCAACGGTGCCTTCGAAGACGATGCGCCCCTTGCGCAGAATGATGACGCGATCGCACAGCGCTTCCACCTCATCCATGAAGTGGCTGGTCAACACGATGGTCATACCCTGCTGGCGCATCTCGTCCAACAGATTCCACACGTCGCGGCGGGCTTTCACGTCCAGCCCCGTGGTCAGCTCGTCGAGAAACACCACCTCAGGACGCGGGATGAGCGCCAGCACCACGAACAGGCGCTGGCGCTGGCCGCCCGACAGCGACTCGACGGCTTGCTTGCGCACCTCGGTCAGGCTGAATCGCGCGAGCAGCTTCGCCGGGTCGTCGGCTTCGCGATACAGCGCGCGCGTTGCGCGGCACAGCTCGTCCACCGTAATCTTGTCCTGGTAGCGCGCTTCTTGGAACTGCACGCCCACCCGCTGGAACAGCTCCTTGCGCCGGGTTCGCGGATCCAAGCCCAAGATCGTGACGCTCCCCGCGTCGGGGCGACTCACGCCCAGCAGGCATTCCAGCGTCGTGGTCTTCCCCGCTCCGTTCGCACCCAGCAGCCCGAACGTCTCGCCGATGGCCACGTCGAAGCCGATCCCGTCCACCGCAGGCACGCCTCCGTACGTTTTCACCAGATCACGTACGTGTACAACGTCGTTCATACGTCCTCCTATCTTTCGGTCGCCGAAGATACTAGAAGACGCGCCAACTCTGGTGGCAAAGTGGAGGGTTTGTTCAGGCGAGTTTTTTCATGCGCTCGAGCAGCTCGATCATCTCGAAGGCGTTGCGCTCCGCCGCATCGAGCGACGTCAGCAAACGATCGCATACCGACAGGATGTCATCGTCGGGATCGGGATGGTCCAGCACGTGTCCGATGTCGGCGGTCGCATCGCGGTCAAGCGCGTCGAGCAGCCGCAGGATGGCGGCCAGCGAATAGTTCGCGGCACGCAGCGCGCGGATGATGGCCAGGCGGTCGAGGTCGGCGGCGCTGTACACGCGATAGCCGTTCTGCTTGCGCTTGACCTGCAACAGGCCGTTCATCTCCCAATTGCGCAGCGCATCGATGGTGGTGTCCAGCTGGTCAGCCGCCTCCTTGCGCGTCAGCATAAGCCGTTCGGCGCGTGCGGAACCGTCAGAGCGCGAGAGCAGATCGCGCACGTGGCGCAGGGCATCCTCGGCGGCACAACGCTCGCGCCGCAGGTGGTCGATACGCTGCCGAGCCAGCGAGATCGCCTCGTCGTAGCGCTGGCTCGCCATCGTTTCGACGATGGCGAGCACCTCCCGGCGCAGACCGTTCTGCACCAGCTCGACGTTGAGCGCAGCGCGCACGAGCCGCACCTGCAGCAGATGCAGGTCCGTGAACACGCGATAGCCGTTCGCAAGGCGCTCGGGCGCGGTGATGAACCCGATGCGCTCGTAGAGGCGCACCGTGTTCGGGTGGATGCCGACGGCGCTCGCGATGCGCGAGGTGGTGTAAGTGCGAGGCTGGTCCATGCGCCGAGTATAGCCGACGAGCGCCGCTCGCGGACGCTCGAAATCGGGGATTCCGGCTCGCGCACCTCGCACGGTATACTGAACGAACCGCGTTTTCGCGCTCGTTTCGAGGAGGCACCCATGACGCACCTGCCCGCTCCCCATCGGATAACCCGCCGATCGTTCTGCACGCTGTCCGCCGTTGCGCTGGCCTCGCTCGCGCTTCCCGCCCGCCGCGCGTTCGGCGATGAAGCGGCAACCGCCGCCACTGCGACGCAGCCCGGCGCCATCGTCATCGTGCACACGAACGACGTGCACTGCGCCGTGGACGACAACCTGGGATACGCGAAGCTCGTCAACTACGCAAAAACCATGCGCTCGACCTACGGCGCGGACAACGTGACGCTTGTGGACGCGGGCGATGCCGTGCAGGGCAAGGCCATGGGCACGCTGACCGACGGCGAGTACCTCGTCGACATCATGAACGAGTGCGGCTACGACTTCGCCATCCCCGGCAACCACGAGTTCGACTACGGGATGGCCCAGTTCAACACGCTAGTCGCCCGCGCGAACGCGAAGTACCTGTCCTGCAACTTCACCGACCTGCGCACGGGCAACCTCATGTTCGACGCGTACGCCATGCGCGAATACGGCACGGGCGCCGACACTAAAAAGGTCGCGTTCCTGGGCATCTGCACGCCCGAGTCGCTGACGAAGTCCTCCCCCGCCCACTTCCAGGAAGGCGGAACCTACCGTTACGGCTTTTGCGAGGACGACTCCGGCGCGAAGCTGTACGACGCCGTGCAGCGCGCCGTCGACCAAGCGCGCGCCGACGGTGCCGACTACGTGGTGGCGCTGGCGCACCTGGGCCAAGGCGGCGTGACCCCGCGCTGGACCAGCGCGGCCGTGGCGGCGAACACGAGCGGCATCGACGTGATCATCGACGGCCATTCGCACGAGCTGTACGTTCAGACCCCGCTCAACAAGAACGGCCAACCGGTGCTGGTCACGCAGACGGGCACCCAGCTGGTGGGCATCGGCCAGGTGGTCATCAACCCCGCGACCGGAACCATCGCCGCCTACGCGTCGGACGGCACCGAAACCGTCACCGCATCCACGACGAACGGCACCGCCAGCATCATCAAGGCTTGGGACGGCGTCGATGCCGACACGGCCGCCTGCATCGCAGGGCTGCAAGCGGATCTCGCGAAGATCACCGGGCGCGTCATCGGGCGCTCGGACGTGCGCTTGGTCGCCCTCGAGGACGACGACTACACCTGGGCCGTTCGCGCGCACGAGACGAACCTCGGCGACTTCGTGGCCGATGCGTACCTCGCGCTGGCATGGCATGGCGGCATCATGGCCGATATCGGACTCGTGAACGGCGGCGGCATCCGCGCGAACATCGAGCCGGGCGACGTGACGTACGGCGACCTCATCAACGTGCAGCCCTACAACAACCAGCTGTGCTACGTGGACACCCTCGGCCAGAACATCCTCGACGCGCTGGAGGCGGGCGTTGCGAACCTTCCGAATCCCAGCGGAGGCCTGCAGCACGTGTCGGGGCTCGCATACACCGTGCGCACGGACATTCCGTCGTCGGTGCAGATGCCGGGTGGGAAATTCGGCGGCGTGACGGGCGAGTACCGCGTCCGCGACGTGCTGGTGAACGGCGAGCCCCTCGACGTGAACCGGCGCTACAAGCTGGTGTCGCACACGTTTTTGCTGGTGGAGGGCGGCGACGGCCTCACCATGTTCATGAACGACGAAGCCGTGCTGCTGGATTTGGACAACAAGGCGCTCATCGAGTACATCCAGTACGATTTGAAGGGAACGATCGGCGGCGAATACGCCGATCCGGACGGCCAAGGGCGCATCGTGATCAAGAACGGCCCCGATCCCGAGCCCGAGCCGCTGCCTACGCCCGAGCCAGCCGACGAGCCCGCCCCGGGCTCCGGCGGCAAGCCGCTCGCCAGCACGGGCGACCCCTTGGGAACTGCAGTCGTCGGAGCCGCCGCGGTCGCCGCAGCCGCGGGAGCCGTCGCCGTAAGCGCGCGACGCTAAGCGTTTCCTTCCAGGCCACGCAGGAAAGATTGGGCGCAAATCCGCAGCCATGACAATTTCGGACGGGTTTTCGAGCGATCTTTCTTGCGGAATCAGAAGAGTCTCGAACATAAGCCCAGGTCGCTGCTTCTCATAGGCCAGAACAACCCGGGTTCGCCATGGCGAACTTTGCCCCCTGGCTCCCCATTTGCGCCCAGCCCTAAGGCCGAAGCGCCCCCGCAGGCAGCCGCCTCCTGCCGCAGGGGGTGATTAACGCGAAGCATCCGCGCCCCGCACAGCAAAACGAGGGGCGCTCGCCAAACACGAGCGCCCCTCAGCTAACTTACGCCATCAGACTCCGCGGCGCACGGGCTTCCCGAGCCGCACGAAGGCGCGGCTCCAAGGCAGCCAACAGTACGAGCCGCCCCGGCGGCTGACAAGCCGCCGGAGCTGAATTACGCCATCAGCTTCGTGACGGCGTTCGCATACGCTACCGGATCCTCGATGGGCAGGCCCTCAACCAGCAGCGCCTGGTTGTACAGCAGCTCGGCGTACAGCTTCACCTTGTCGGCGTCGCCGGCTTCCTGCGCGGCGCGCAGCACGTCGAACACCGCGTGCTTCGCGTTCACTTCCAGCACGCGCTCAGACTTGATGCCCTCGCCGCCGTCGGGCATCTGCGCCATGATGCGCTCCATCTCCAGCGACACCGGACCAGCCGCGGTGATGCAGGCGGGCGCATCGGTCAGGCGCGACGACACCGCCACCTTCGTCACCGAGTCGCCCAGCGCGTCCTTCATAGCGGCGAACAGGGCCTCGTTGTCCTTCGTCGTCTCTTCGGCTTCCTTCTTCTCCTCTTCGGAGGCCAAATCGAGGTCGCCCGACGCCACGTTCTTCAGCTCGAACGGCTCCGGCGCATCCTCGCCGTCGGCCGCGGGCGCACCGTACGTCATCATCGACTGGAAGCAGAACTCGTCCACGTCCTTCGTGCACAGCAGCACGTCGTAGCCCTTCCCCAGCACCGTCTTCACGATGGGCATCTTGGCCAGGCGCTCGACGCTCTCGCCGGCGGCGTAGTAGATGGCCTTCTGGTCGGCCGGCGCGGCTTCCAGGTACTCGTCCAGCGTGACCAGCTTCTCCTGCTTGGCCGAGTAGAACAGTAGCAGGTCGGCCAGCTGATCCTTCAGCATGCCGTAGCTGTTGTAGATTCCGAACTCCAGGCCGCGGCCGAAGTTCTCGAAGAACTTCTCGTACTCCTCGCGATCGTTGTCGCGCATCTTCTTCAGCTCGGACGTGATCTTCTTCTCGATCTTCTTCGCGATGGCGCGCAGCTGACTGTTGTGCTGCAGCGTCTCGCGGCTGATGTTCAGCTGCAGGTCCTGGCTGTCCACCACGCCGCGCACGAAGTTGAAGTGGTCGGGCAGCAGCTCCTCGCACTTCTCCATGATCAGCACGTTGGAGCTGTACAGCGCCAGGCCCTTCTTGAAGTCCTTGCTGTACAGGTCGTACGGAGCGCGGCCGGGGATGAACAGCAACGCGTCGTAGCTGAGCGCGCCCTCGGCGTGGATGCTGAACGTGCGCGCCGGGTCGGTGAAGTCGTGGAAGTCGGTCTTGTAGAACTCGTTGTACTCCTCGTCGGTGACCTCGGACTTGCTGCGCTTCCAGATGGGAATCATCGAGTTGATGGTCTCCACCTCGGTGTAATCCTCGTACTCGGGCGTGTAGTCGTCGCCGGCGTCCTCCGGCTTGGGCAGCTCGCGCGTCTTCGACACTTCCATCTGCACGGGATAGCGCACGTAGTTGCTGTAGCGCTTGATGAGGTTCTTCAGGCCGAACTCGCTGAGGAACGTGTCGTAGTTGTCGTCGTCAGTGTTGTCCTTCAGCGTGAGGATGACGTCGGTGCCGTGGCCCTCGCGCTGGGCCTCCTCGATGGTGTAGCCCTCCACGCCGTCGCTTTCCCAGGCCCAGGCCTCGTCGCTGCCGTACGCCTTCGACACGACGCGCACCTTGGACGCCACCATGAACGCGGAGTAGAAGCCCACGCCGAACTGGCCGATGATGTCCACGTCGTCGCCCTGGGCGTCGGCGTTGTCGGCCTTGAACTCCATGCTGTCGGAGTGCGCGATGGTGCCCAGGTTGCGGTCGAGCTCGTCCTTCGTCATGCCCAGGCCGCTGTCCGACACGGTGACGGTGCGCGCGTCCTTGTCGAACGCCACGCGGATGCCCAGCTCGTCCTTGCTCAGCTGGATGTCCTTGTCGGTGAGGCTGCGGAAGTACAGCTTGTCCACCGCGTCCGACGCGTTCGAGATGAGCTCGCGCAGGAAGATCTCGCGGTTCGTGTAGATGGAGTTGATCATGAGGTCGAGCAGCTTCTTGCTCTCGGTTTTGAACTTGCGCATAGTTGGCGTCGCTCTCCTTTTCGTACCTGCCGGTCTGCCCGTTTAGCAGTCTCGGACTTCGAGTGCTAAACGGGATTTTAGTACGACGCCGTGCGATGTCAAGCGGAACGCGCCCCGATTGCAGAACACGCGCACAGGCGACCGGCGACGCGCCGCCGGATGCCGCACGCGGCAGCGGCCGCCGCATGTGCGCCGGCCGAGCACGCGACCCCGGCCGCCGCGCGCCGGCCCACGC
>NZ_WWRX01000009.1:0-44080 GCF_009875575.1 Eggerthella sp. BIOML-A4
GTCGGCGTCAAGCAGGTGTTCGAGCTGCCCGCCTCCCAGATCGAGGACCGCTTCCTGGTCCCGCAAGGCGAGGGCGCGGCGATGCTCTTCGTCGGCGACTGCACGCACGGCAACGTCGGCGGCGGCTTCCTCTACACGAACAGGGACTCCATCTCGCTCGGCCTCGTGGCAACCGTCTCCACGGCCATGGACGCCTCGAACCCCTACCCGGTGTACCAGATGCTCGAGGATTTCAAGAACCACCCGGCCGTGGCGCCCGTCATCCGCGGCGCGAAGCTCGTCGAGCACTCCGGCCACATGGTGCCCGAGGGCGGCTACGGCATGGTCCCGAAGTACGTGTTCGACGGCTGCCTGGTGGCCGGCGAGTCGGCCGGCCTTTGCATGAACATGGGCTACCAGGTGCGAGGCATGGACTTCGCCGTGGCCTCCGGCCAGATGGCGGGCCAGGCGGCCGTGCGCGCGCTCGACGCGGGCGACACGTCGGCAGCGGGCCTGTCCTCCTACAAGGAGGCGATGGAGGGCTCCTTCGTCATCCAGGACCTGCGCACCTTCTCCAAGTGGCCGCACGTCATGGAGGGCTGGGACCGCATGTTCACCGAGTACCCGGCCATGGCGCGCGACGTCTTCAACGCCATGTTCAGCGTGGACGGAAAACCCCAGAAGCCGCTGATGAAGCGCATGATGCCCATAGTCAAGCAGCGCGGCCTGTTCAAGCTGGCCGGCGAGGTTCGGAAGGCGGTGAAGTCGCTGTGAGCGAGGTCAAGGAGATCACGGTCAACGTCGACGAGTACCTGGCGCTCGACAAGTACGAGGTGGACGAGGAGAGCGCGCACATCGAGCTCGTGNAGGAGTTCCTGAAGCTCGTGCGCGTGTGCCCGGCGGCGCTCTACAAGATCGACGAGGACGGCAAGAAGTCCTTCGACTACGCGGGCTGCCTGGAGTGCGGCACCTGCCGCATCGCCTGCGAGGGCACCATCGTCAAGAAGTGGGAGAACCCCCGGCCCACGATGGGCGTGGAGTACCGGTTCGGGTAGGAACCGCACGTCCTGACGGAATCGTTTGCAAGATGTTCGCGGCCCCGATGATCGAAAGATCGTCGGGGCCGTTTTCATGCCGCCGTGCAAGCGCGTCTCGGCCTCATGCCTTCCCGTGCGGCTAGCGGCCGGCTTACGCGACGGTATCGAACCGATGGCGAACGGCAACACTTCTCGCCGTAGGGGCTTGCGGAGGCTTAGAGTGGAGCCGTATTCGAACGCATCGAAAGGAGCTCCATCATATGAGTACGCTCATCGTGCTCGGTTACCCGAGCGAAGCGGAAGCGAAGTCCGCCTACCAGAAGATCCTCGATCTCGACAAGAACCTCATCGTCAGCCTGCAGTCCGTCGCAGTCGTGGCGCGGCGCGCCGACGGCAAGTACGACGTGGTGACGCCCGGCTCCAAGGTGGGAACCTCCGCGGTGTGGGGTCTGTTCTGGGGCGTGCTGTTCGGTCTGTTGTTCTTCGTGCCCATCGTCGGCGCGGCGCTGGGCGCGGGCATCGGCGCGTTGACGGGCGCCATCGTCAAGCACGGCGTGGACAAGGACTTCCAGGATCGCGTGCGCAACCTGCTGAGCACCGACGACAGCGCCGCCGTGTTCATGGTGGTCGACGAGATGACCACCGACAAGTTCATCGATGCCATCCGCCCGTTCGGCGGCGACGTGCTGCAGACCTCGCTGTCCATCAAGGACGAGGAAGAGCTCAAGCACGAGCTTTTCAAGAACTAGCTTCCGTCCGCCCGAAGGCATCGCCCCGGGTCGGTCCAGAGGCCCTTCCATCCTGTGGGAGCGAGGATGGAAGGGCCTTCGGTCGCATGCGGGACGCTTCGCGAGTTTTCCGGGCGTTTCCAAGCCTTCTCGCAAGCGTTTGACCAAGCGAAAGATGGCCGTTCGGCGCTTTTTCGTTGCGACGGCACGCGAACGGGGGATAATTACCCGGATGCATTGTTGCGACGAGAGAAAAGGGGAGCGCACTATGGCGGATGACAACAGGCTCGGAGAGAAGATCGTCACCCTGCGGACCGCCCACCATCTGTCGAGCCGGGATCTGGCGGATCGTTGCGGATGCGACGTCTCGGTCATCGAGGGCTTGGAGCGCGGCGAGCTGCCGGCATCTCTCGCGCCGCTCATCAAGATCACCCGAGCGTTGGGCGTGCGTCTTGGCACGCTCATGGACGACGACGAGAATCTGGGCCCCGCGTACATCGACCGCGATCAGATGGAGGAGGTCGAGCGCACGAAGAGCCTCGAAACGACCTCGGGCGGCGACTTGAGCTACTTCAGCCTTGCAGCCGGGCGCCCTTCGCGTCACATGGATCCGTTCGTCATCACGGTGGATCCCTCCGGCGAAGCCGATCACGAGCTGGTGGGGCACGAAGGAGAGGAGTGGCTCTACGGCATGGAGGGCTGCATCGAGATCGAGTACGGCAAGGAGCTGTACGTGCTGCATCCCGGCGAGAGCATCTACTACGACTCCATCGTGCCTCATCAGGTGCGTGCCCATGACGGCCAGAAGGCGAAGTTCCTGGCCGTCGTGTACACGCCGATCTAGGGGAGGGAACATGACGACCGAAGCCATCACCGCCCCCGTCCCGGGCGATCCAGACTACCCGCTGCACTCCGAGAAGACCATCGGCCGCTACTTCCGCGATCAGGTGGCTGTAGATCCCGATCACGAGTTCGTCGTGTATCCCGACCGCGCGTTGCGTTGGACGTACAAGGAGTTCGACGAGCGCACCGACAACCTGGCGCGCGGCTTGCTCGCCATCGGCATGCGCCCAGGCGATCACCTCGGCGTGTGGGCGCGCAACATCCCCGACTGGCTGACGTTCATGTACGCCACGGCCAAGATCGGCGTGGTCATGGTCACGGTGAACCCCGTGTACAAGAGCCACGAGCTTGACTACGTGCTGAAGCAGTCGGACATGAAGGCGCTGTGCGTCATCGACGCCTATCGCGACGTGGACTATCTGAAGATCATCCGAGATCTCGTGCCCGAGACGCTCACGCAGCAGCGCGGCTACCTGGAGTCCGAGAACTACCCCTTCCTCAAGAACATCATCTACATGGGTCCCGAAAAGCATCGCGGCTGCTATAGCGTGCCGGAGCTCGTGCTGCTGGGAAGCCATGTGCCCGAAGAGGCGTTGGCAGAGGCGGAAACCCATTTCGACAACAACGACGTGGTGATGATGCAGTACACGTCCGGCACCACGGGCTTTCCGAAGGGCGTCATGCTCACGCACCGCAACATCCTGAACAACGGCTTCTATATCGGCGAAGGCCAGAAGCTCGGACCCGACGACCGCGTGACGCTGCCCGTTCCGTTCTTCCACTGCTTCGGTTGCGTGCTGGGCGTCATGGCGAACCTTACGCACCGCTCCACCATGATCATCGTGGAGGAGTTCGACGCGGGGCTCGTGCTGCAGGCCGTACATAAGGAGCGCGCCACCAGCGTCTACGGCGTGCCCACCATGTTCATCGCCGAACTCAACCACCCCGACTTCGATACGTTCGATCTGTCCAGCCTGCGCACAGGCATCATGGCCGGCAGCCCCTGCCCGCCCGAGACCATGCGCGAGGTCATGGACCGCATGTACATGAAGGAGATCACCATCTGCTACGGCCTCACCGAGACGAGCCCCGTGTTCACGCAGACCAGCGCCGACGACGACATCGAGCACAAGTGCGAGACGGTGGGGCGCAAGCATCCTCCGGTGGACGTGCGCGTGATCGACCCCGCCGACGGCCGCATCTGCGGACCTGGTGAGCCTGGCGAGCTGTGCTGCAAGGGCTACAACGTGATGAAGGGCTACTACAAGATGCCCGAGGAGACGGCGCGTGCCATCGACGCGGACGGCTACCTGCATTCGGGCGACCTCGGCACGGTGGACGAGGACGGCTACTACCGCGTTACCGGGCGCATCAAGGACATGATCATCCGCGGAGGCGAGAACGTGTACCCCTTGGAGGTGGAGAACTTCCTCTTGACCATGCCCGGCGTGCTGGACGCCCAGGTGGTGGGCATTCCTGATCCGAAGCTGGGCGAGCTCGTGGGCGCGTTCGTCCGCGTGCGCCCCGGTTACGAGGATATGACCGAGGACGATGTGCGCGCCTTCGCCATTCCGCGCATCGCTCGCTACAAGGTGCCCAAGCGCGTGTTCTTCGTGGACGATTTCCCTATGACCCCGTCCATGAAGGTGCAGAAGTTCAAGCTGCGCGAAATGGCCGAAGAGCTGGTGCGAGCAGGCAAGTAGCAAGCCGTTCTTTTTAGGGGAGGGCGCGTATTCCGGTGCGGCCCTCCCGAATGAGGCAGGGGGACGGGGCTGAAGACTCGCTTTGCGGCCAAACGAGTCGTCAGCTCCATCTCCCAGTCCCACTTTCGCCTCGTTCTCGATATTCTCCCCGCTTTCGCCGGCAATTCGGCCACCGTCTCCGTCACCGTATGTTATTATTCTCGTCGCATATTTGCGGGCGTGTTCCCGCAACCTACGTAATGGCTGGCGAGAAACGGAAACGAACATGAAACGCACCCACCGTGCCTTGTCGGCGGCGCTTGCCGTCGTCTTGGCGTCTTCGTTGTGCACCATCCCGGCATACGCCGTCGAAAGCGATGCGGAACCCGCCCCTCCCGGACGGGTCCAGGCGGACGAGACGGCGCCGAATCAGAGCCCCGAAGCCGATCACGGGCCTGGAAACGAGGTTCCGGACGCATCCGGCACCGCCGAGGCTTCCGGATCCAAATCTCAAACCCGAACCGAAAACGCAACGGAGCCTACGGCTTCGCCCCTGCAAGCTGAAAACGCTTCGCGCAGCGCCGTTGCCCCGCCGGCAGGCGAGCTGCGCGTGACGCTGACCGAGGGCCGTCCGGCGGCGACGGCCGGCACCGCCTACGAGGTGGCCCTCGCCGACTCCGACGGCGTGCAGGTCGGCGCGCAGCAGCTGAACCTTTCCCTTGAAGGCGACTCCTGGTCGGTCGCGCGATTCGACGGTCTGGCCGACGGTTCCTACACGCTGAGCGTGCGCGCGCCCGGCATCGCGCCGTACTCCCAGAAGATCGACGTCAAGGGCGATTCCTCCGCCGTTGAGCTGTACGTGGGCGACCTGGCCGCCGACCCGCAGGCTCCGGCGCGCATCGGCGTGCTCGTGCCCGGCGATGTCAACGGCGACGGCACGGTCGACGATGCGGACGCCTCCGCCATCATCGACGACATAGAGGCGGGCGCGGCAAGCCCCGCCTGCGACGCGAACGGCGACGGCACGGTGTCGCTCGCGGATCTCGAGACGGCCGTGTCCAGCTTCGATCGCGTCGCGGTGGAGGCCACCGTGGCGCGCTCGCTGCCCCCCGCGGCGGTCGAGGCGGCGCCGGGCGAGGGCACCGAGGTGGCGTCCGGCAGCCTCGACGAGGTGGTAGGCGCCGACGCGAAGCCCGTCTCGCTCAGGGCCTCGGAGGCCATTTCCGACGAGCATCCGGTGGAAGTGTCCTTCGACCTGGCGAAAGATTCCGAACAGGCCCCGAAGCTGGGCGGCATGGTGATCAACGTGCCCGCCAGCGGCGACCATGCCTCCGAGGCGGGCCGCCTCTTGGTCGAGCTGACGGACGGCACCGTCCGCGAGATCGGCATCTCCCGAGCCGAGGCTCGCGCGGCCTTCTTCCGCTCCAGCGCGCCCACGGCCGTGATCGACGAGAACGGCACGGTGGTGGTGGACTTCGGCGGCCAGATCGCTGTCAAGAAGGTCACGCTCGTCATCACCAAAACGCAGGGCGGCACGAACCTCGCCGAGGTGTCCAAGGTGGAGTTCCTCAACAACATGGAGGAGCGCATCCCCGAACCCGAGCTGAACATTCCCGGCGAGCTTTCCGCCGTCGCGGGCAGCAAGCAGTTCTCCGTTTCATGGAAGGCGGAGACCAACGTGACGGGCTACGAGCTCTCCATCAGCGCGAACGGCAGGGAAGAGGTCAAGCGCGCCACGGGCACCTCGCTTTCCGTCACGCAGTTCGACGAGCAGAAGATCAAGAACGGCACCGTGTTCACCCTCAAGGTTCGCTCCACGAACGGCGCCTGGCGCAGCGACTGGTCCGGCAGCGTCCAGGTCACGCCGAAGGCCGAGAAGGTTCCCGACGCGCCCGAGGGCATCTCGCTGTCCGGCGCCTATCGAGGGTTCAAGGCCAGCTGGAAGAACATGGAGGACACCGATTCGTACAACCTGTTCTATCGTGAGAAGGCCGACGAGGGCGGCGATTTCACGAAGGTGCCCGACCTGACGAAGACGTCCTGCTCCGTTGACGGTTTGAAGGACGATACCGAGTACCAGGTGTATCTGACCGGTGCGAAAGAGATCGGCGAGAGCGCGCCTTCGGTCATGGCCGTCGTGCGCACGGCGAACGTCAAGCCGGCGCAGCTGCCGGCTTACCGCCTGGTTAACACCGAGAACGCGGATGGCGACTACCTGAACCGCATCGTCTCGGCAACCTACGGGCGCGGCTCCATGATCGACAGCCCGCTGGACGAAACGTCGGGCGAGGCAAAAAGCGCCTACGGCTTGTTCGACGACGACTACGCGTCGTATCTCAAAGTGGCCGACTGGGACGAGGGCGGCTTTTACCCCGCGCTCGGCAAGGGCGTCACGGTGACGTTCGACCAGCCCCAGACGCTCGGCATGGTTTCGTTCGCCGACGTTCAGGACGGCGTTCCTTACGGCAGGGTCAGCGTCTCTTACGTCGACGACGCTGGCGCTTGGCAGACCGTCCAGGCGAACGTGCAGATGCGCACGGGCGAGAACGGGCGCAAGTACGTGCTGGCGAAGCTGCCTCAGCCCGTGACCTCGTCCAAGGTGAGGATCGGCATGGGCCATTCCTGGTCCTCGGGCAACGTCGTGGTCGCCGAGATGCGCTTCCATGCCTACGACAGCCTGGAGAGCGACATCATGGCGCTGTACGCCGACGACCTGCACCTCGAGCTGAAAGACGACGTGACCTCCGCGGCGGTGGACGAGCTGCAGCAGCGCCTGGACACGCCCGACCCGGCAAGCGGCGAGTTCAACCCGTACCGCGTGGAGCTGCAGGTGGAGCTTGACAACGCCCGCAAGCTGCTGGCAACCCAGGGCCTCGAGGGAACGGTGCGCGTGCACAACGGCATCTCCTCGGCGCGCGACAACCGCAGCCTGGGTATCAGCGGCCTGAACGCCTGGCAGCCCTTGGGCGCCGTGGTGGCCGAGGGCGACCAGATCGTGGTGTACACGGGCGCGAAGGGAGCGGTCACCGGCAAGGAGGCGCCGCTGCGCCTCGTGGTGTCGCAGCAGCATCCGGAGTCCAGCAACGTGTCCAAGACCATCGCCACGCTCAAGGTGGGCCGCAACGAGATAACGATCCCCAGCCTGTCGTCGCTCGACGTCGAACACGGCGGCCAGCTGTACGTGGAGTACACGGGCGATAACGATGCCGCCGATTGGGGCGTGCGCGTCAGCGGGGCCCAGGCGGTGCCCGTGCTGGATCTGTACCAGGTGGACGACTCGGCCGAGCGCCTCGCGCGCACCACGGCCTACGTCCAGGCGCTGGAGGCCTACGTGCCGGCCTTGGAGGAGAGCCACGGCAAGCTGCACGGAGCCGGCGGAAACGCGGCGGTGCGCTACGGCTACGATCCCAAGAACTGCGTCCTGAACGCCACCGACGTCATGCTCGACCAGATGATGTACTCGGTACCGGCCCAGCAGATGCTGGCCGGGGCGGGTTCGGGCACCGCCGACGAGCGCGCGGCTCGGCTGCTCGCCTCGTTCGACGCCATGGACCAGATGATGGAGCTGTTCTACCAGCACAAGGGCCTGGCCGATTCCTTCGACGCGGGAACCGACGCGGCCGTGATCAAGAGCAACCTGCTGCCCTCGCAGCATCTCAACATCCGCTACACGCGCATGTTCGCGGGCGCGTTCATGTACGCGGCGGGCAACCACATCGGCATCGAGTGGGATTCGGTCCCGGGGCTCGGCAAGGGTTCTCCGGTCGCGGTGGACGGCGACGGCGAGAAGGCTTCCGGGTCGTACTTCGGATGGGGCATCGCGCACGAGATCGGGCACAACATCAACCAGGCCCAGTACGCCTACCCCGAGGTGACGAACAACTACTTCGCGCAGCTGTCGCAGACCGACGGCACGAGCGCTTCGGCCCGGTTCAGCTACGACGAGGTGTATGATCGCGTGACCTCGGGCGACGAGGGCCGCACCGGCAGCGTGTTCACGCAGCTGGCCATGTACTGGCAGCTGCGTCTGGCCTACGACGCCGGAGGCGCGTACCAGCTGTACGACACGTACCAGCAGGCCTTCGACAACCGCTTCTTCGCGCGCGTGGACAGCTACGCCCGCGCTCCGAAGACGGCGCCCGCGCCTGAGGGGACCGAGCTTGTCCTGGGCGGCGGCGAGAAGCAGAACATCATCCGCCTGGCCAGCGCCGCGGCCGAGCGCGACCTGACCGACTTCTTCCAGCGTTGGGGCTTCACGGCCGACGAGGCCACGAAGGCCTACGTCAGCCAGTTCCCGGCCGAGGACCGCGCGCTGTGCTACGCCAACGATGATGCCCGGGCCTACGCCCGCTCCCACGAGGAAGCGGGCGCGGTCCTGGACAAGGACGTCGCACAGGCGGCGGCGGAGGCGAACGGCAGCGAGGTGGCGCTCTCCCTCGGCGCCGACGCGGCGGCGGGCGATTCCGTGCTGGGCTACGAGATCGCGCGCCTCACCACGGTCGACGGCGCGCAGCAGCGCCAGGTCGTGGGCTTCGCGCAGGCTGCGGCGGACGGTACGGCCTCGTACGTCGACAACGCCTCCTCGCTGGGCAACCGCGTGGTGTCCTACGAGGTGACGGTCGTCGACAAGTTCTTGAATCGCTCGAAGGCGCTCGTGCTCGATCCGATCAAGCTCACGGGCAACGGCCTGCAGGACAAGAGCGGCTGGACCGTGTCCACGAACATGTCCTCCGCGCAGGACTCGGTTCCGCCTGCCGACGACGGCGATCCCGACGCCCCCGCGCCGAAGCCCGCGTCCGAGCTGATGGTCGACGGCAAGGCCGACACGGTGTACACGGGCGCGTCGGACGGCGAAGACCCCGTCATCACGCTCGACATGGGCAAGCCCACCGAGGTCACCTCGCTGCGCTATACGCTGGGCGCCGGCGCCGAGGGCTCGGCCATCGGGGACTACCGCATCGAGACCAGCCTCGACGGCGAGAACTACACCCTCATCAAGGAGGGCGCGCTGTCGCTTGACAAGGACGGCAGGGCATCGCTGTACTTCGACAACGGCAAAGATCCCTGGATCTGCACCTACGACGCGCGCTACCTGCGCATCACGGCCGTCGGCCAGGCGGGCAGGCAGCTGTCGGTGGCCGAGCTCGACGTGTTCGGGCCCTCGGGCGACGACGTGTTCTTCCTCGACGCGAACGGCGGCGCGGCAGGCATCCTGAAGAGCGACTTCGTGTACCAGAAGGCCGACGAGAACCTGGACAAGCAGTTCATTCCGAAGGGCTCGCTCGTGTTCACCGGCTCGTACAAGGGCAACCCGGCGTACAACGTGGTGGTGCTCTACGACGAGAACGGCAACGTGGTGGGCGGCGTGAACGCCGACGGCAGCACGGTTGCCAGCCAGATCATCATGGCGCCTGAGCCCGGCGACGCCATGCTGGGCGACGTGTCCGAAGGAAGCTGGGTCTACTGGATCGAGCCCGGCGACCTTGCGAGCATGAAGCTGCCCAAGCAGGTGCGCGCCGAGCTGTACCGCGTGGACAACGCGTTGACGAACGAGGGACAGCGCCTGGTGAGCGACTCGCTTCCGGGCGATGTTCCCGACAATCTGCCCGACGTCGAGCTCGGCGGCAACGCGACCGTCGCAGCCGATTAGCCTGAAGCCGAGAGGAACGGTTGAAGATATGTTTGCGAAGATGAAGAAGATGACGGCATGCGCGTTGGCGGCATGCGCGCTCTGCCTGGCCCTTGCCCCGGGAATCGCCTGGGCGGGGGAGGCGCCTGGCGTGGTCCTGGACGAGGGTGCCTCGAACGGTTCGGTCGACGTGAGCCTGGTCGTCCCCAAGGGAGGCGACGAGGTTCGGGCGCTCAAGCTGTCGTTGACGGTGAAGGGCGAGGGCGGCGAGGCGCTGGAGGCCGGGTTCGGCTTCTCGAAGGCGGTCGAGGGCGCCGCGGTGGCGCAGGTGCGCTTCAAGCCGGTGGACGGTGGCCAGCGCGTGAACCTCTACGTGGCCGTCAAGGACGGGAACCTGTTCTCGGGCGACCGTCTCGATCTGGGAACCCTCGCGTTGTCGTCTTCGAGCGATTCCGTTGCGGAAGTGTCCGTGAGCAGCCTCGAGGTCGTAAGCTCCTCGCATGTGGAGATGGACGAGAAGCAGCTGGGCATGGAGCTGCCGGCTCCGTTGTCCGTCAAGGTCGCTTCCGGCTCTTCGGTCGGGCCCGATGAGCCGGGCGACCCCGGCGGCACGCCGGGCGGGAGCCCTGACGACGGTTCGGGCGACGGGTCTGGCGGCAACCCCGGGGACGGCTCGGAAGGCTCCGGGCAGAATCCGGGAGAAAACTCCGGTGAAGGGACCGGCGGATCGAACGCCAAGCCGAGCCCCGAGAAGCTTCCGAGCGGCACGAACGTAAGCCCCGGGGCTCCCTCCGGCTCGGATAAAGCGCTGGTGACAACCGGCGACGGCTTGTTCCCCCTCGTGGCGGGTTGCGTAGCTGTCGCCCTCGTCGCCGGAGCCGTTGTGTTGGTCGTAGCGCTGCGCTCCCGCCGTCGCTAGCGCTTTCTACGTGCTCTTGCGAAGGCAGCGATGCCGCTGATCAAAGCCATGGCGCCGATCGTGCCTCCGATGGCCAGGGCGAAGCCGGGCATACGGTGCGCGGTTCCCGACGAGGTCGAGCCCGCGGAGGTCGCCGCCGAATCGCGGCTTGTCGAAGAATCGGCGAAGGCCTTTCCCGGCATCGATTCCTTGCTTGCAGCATCGCTTTCCCCTGCGCGCCCGGCTTGCTCGTCGGGCGCGTTTTCTTGCGTCCCGTCGCCGTCCTGCGTTCCGGCGGCCGGCTCCTCGTTGCGCGGCAGCGGCAGGATCGAGGCCGTTGAGACAGGGTTGCCGCCGGCGGGGAAGCCGTCTTTCTTCGGCCGTTCTTCGCTCGCCTCGTTCCGCTCGCTTTCCCCCTGGCCCACGCCTCCGCGGTTCCCTCCGCTGTCGCCGCCGTTCACGTCGGGCGGGTTCACGACGGTCGGCGGCTCCTTCTGCGGTTCTTGGGGTTTCTCGGGCTCTGCAGGGTTTTCGGGCTCGACCGGGTCGACCGGCTCGACGGGTTCGGGAAGCCACTCCTCGGCGTATTCGAACAGCGCCGGCTCGAACTCGATAGTGGTTTGCACGCCATCCTCGAGGACCACCGCGGTCGCGCGGAGGTAGAAGTCGCGATAGTCGACGGTCTCGGACGAGTAGCTGACCGTGCAGTACAGGATGCTGGGATCGGCGTAGTTGTCGTCGTACGCGGGTTGGACGCTGTCGAGGCCCCAGGCGTACTCCTGCCAATCCGCGTCCCATTCGAAGGTGCCCCAGGCTTCCCAGGAGTCCGGGTCGTCCGCATAGGCGCGGTCGACCCGAATCGTCTGCAATGCGGGATGTCCGGTTTCCTCGTCGCTGTGGTACGGATCCACCGGCAGGGCTGGCAGGTACAGCAAAGCCGACATGCCGTGATCGGGGATGATGCGGATGATCTGGCCGAACGGCTTGTCGACGTGGTCGATGGCGCCCGGGCCCCCGCCTACGGAGCCGCCGCCCGCCATCATGCGCGCGTCGCCTTCGCGGACGTCGGCGTGAGCCGCGACGCCCGGCAGACCCGGCGACAGCGCCAGCGCGATCATGGTCGTGCACGCCAATGCTCGCACGAGGCGTTTTCTGCTACCATGCTCCATGCAAGCTCCTCGTCGTCCTGAAAGGCGGTTCATGCCGCATCGCCCTGTGCATCGCTTCGCGGTTCACGCCGCGGTCGCATTCCTGTTGGCGGGATGCGTGTTCGCGATCGCGTACCACTATGATAACAAATACCTGTTCGGGCCGCCCTACGGCTCCGACGGCGTTATCGAGGTGTCCGATGACGATCTCGACCGTCTCGTCCCGCTCGTGGACGGTTGGATGCTCTCCGTGGACGGGGCGCCGCGGACCGAAACCTTCATCGGCCAGTACTCCAACTTCTCCTATGCTCCCGGCGGCACGTCGGCTTTCGGCTCCGCCGTGTACGAGCTGACGCTTAGCTATGTCGGCGCGCAACGAGAACGCGCCCTCGTGCTGCTGGTTCCCGAGGTGTACGGTGATTTCACGTTGTACGTAAACGGGGTCGTTGCTGCGGCCGGCGGAGACGGGGCGCAGGTCGGCATCGTGGCGGACCGCGACACGCGTCTGCGCCTTGAGGTGCGCAACGACGAGCACTACTACAGCGGGCTGGTCTACCCGCCCGTGCTGGGCACCGCGCAGCAGATGGCGAACGTCTCGTTCGCGAACGCGCTGTCCGCCTGCGTGCTGGTGCTGGGGCCGCTGGCCGCGGCGCTGTTCGCGTTCGCGGTGCGCCGCAAGCGCGACGGCGATGCGCTTGCGCGCGACTTCGGCGTGCTGTGCGCCGCCTTCGCCGTGGCGGGCGCGCATGGCCTGGTCTGGCATCTGGGCGCAGCAGGAGCCTGGTGGTATGCCGTAGAGGACGCGGCCTGGACGTGCGTGCTCGTCTCAGCCGTGTCGGTAGCCGCCCGAGCCGCGGGTTTGGCGTGGACGCGCGATGCCCGCCCCCTCGTTCGCCGGACGGCCCGCGCGCTGTGGGCGCTGCCGGTCGTCACGCTGGCCTGGGCGCTGTCCATCCCGGCGCTGCCGGGCGGCATCGAGGCGTACGGCCTGTACCAGACCGCCGTGCGCGTCGGTTGCTGGGCGCTGTTCGCCGTATGCGCCGCCGTCGGGCTGCGCGATCGCACCGACGAGGCGCGCTTCGTGCTGTGCGGCTGCGCGGTGCTGGGCGCCGCGCTCGTGGCGAACCTTCTCGACAACAACGCGTACGAGCCTATGTACGGCCTGTGGCAGAGCGAGTACGCGGGGCTGCTGCTCGTGGGCGTGTTCGCCTGGATGCTGGTGGAGCGGGTGCGCCGCCTGCGCCTCGCCGCCGAGCAGGTGCGCGATCTGGAGGTGCAGGTGCGTGCGGCCGAGGCGGGGCTGCGCCATCTGCGGTCGGGCGAAGAGGCTACGAGGGCGGCGCGCCACGACCTGCGTCATCATGCGGCCGCGCTGAGCCGCCTGATCGACGCGGGGGAGCAGGAGCGCTGTAGAGCGTATCTGGTCGAGCTGTCCGGCCAGCAGGAGGCCGAAGCCCCTCTGCGCTACGCCGACAACTTGGTGGCGAACGCGGTCATGGCAGCGTATTTGGCTCCGGCCCAGGCGGCGGGGATCGAGGTGCGCTGCGAGGCGCGCGTGCCCGCGGAGCTTCCCCTGCGCGACACCGAGCTGTCCGTGCTGCTGTCGAACCTGTTGTCGAACGCCGTCGAGGCGTGCGAGCGCGTGCGAGCCGAGGGCGCCGGCCGGCCTTTCGTCTCGCTTTCCATGCGCGCGCAGGACGGACGGTTGGCCGTGCGATGCGAGAACGCGGCCGTCCCCGGCGCGTCGTTCTCGCGCACGTCCAAGGCCGACGCGTCCCGCCACGGTCTGGGCCTGCCCGCCATGCGCCAGATCGTCGAACGCCACGGCGGCGCGCTCTACGCCGACGTCGAGGGCGGAGTCGCCGTCGTGCGCATCGTCATTCGCTTGGACGGCTGAGCGACGCATCATCGGCCGAAAAACACGTTTTCCAGCCGATTTCCGTGTCTTTCGGCCGATGATGCGCATGTGCTCGCAAGGTTTCGGCTCCCGTCGCGCAAGGGGCGCCCGCCGAGGCGCGGAAAATGTGGTGAACTTGCGCGCTGCCTGGTGAGCGGCCTAGGCAAAGCGTTGCCGATATGGTATAAATACACGGCACGACAAAGAAGCAAGCGCGTTTTCGCGCACCATACTTTCGACACACGAGAAAGTGGGCTTGTTCCCGCTTTCTTTGTTTGTAAGGGCTCGCCGCTCCGCGGCGTGAGAGCATGGGGCGGCGAAGCGAAACCAAACGGGAAGGAGGAGGCGCGTGCTCAGCAAGAAGGAACAGCAGCTGCTCGACGCGTTAGCTCCCCGGGCGGAGCAGGAGGGCGTCGAGATCGTCACGGTGGAGGTCGCGGGCGCGAAGAAGGCCCCGACGATTCGCGTGTACATAGACACGCCCGACGGCGTGAGCTTCGACGAGCTGTCCTCCGCGCAGGCGTGGATCAACGACCTCATGGACGAGCTCGACCCGTTCCCCGGGGCGTACACGCTGGAAGTGTCGTCGCCCGGCATCGACCGGCCGCTGCGCACCGCGGAGCACTTCGCGCGGTTCGTCGGCGATACGGCGGTGCTCAAGACGCAGCCCGTGGACGGTCGCGGCAGCTGGACCGGCGCCATCGCATCGGTGGAGGGCGACGTGGTCGTGCTCGACGTGGACGGCGCCGAGGCGCGCATCCCTATGGACACCATCAAACGCGCCCATCTGAAGGGCACGATCGATTTCGGCTCGCAGACGAGCATCTGAGGAAAGGAAGCGAAGACGTGGCAAGTTCAGAACTGATTGAGGCGTTGCAGGCGCTGGCGCATGAGCGCAAGATCGACGAGTTCTACCTCATCGAACGCCTCGAGGCATCGCTCGCCAAGAGCTACCAGCACATCCTCGATCTCGAGTGGGACGCCCGCGTGACCATCGACCGCCAGACGGGCCACATCTACGTGTACGAGCTGGTGCCGGTGGGCGAGCCCGACGAGGAGACCGGCGAGTACAGCGAGTTCGAGGAGCGCGACGTCACCCCCGACGATGTCAGCCGCATCGCCGCGCAGAACGCCAAGGGCGTCATCGCGTCCATCGTGCGCGAAGCCGGCCGTCAGTCCATCTACGAAGAGTTCTCGGACCGCGTGGGCGACCTCGTGACGGGCACGGTGCTGCAGGGCACGCCGGACTTCACCATCATCAAGATTCGCGACGGCGTGGAGGCCGAGCTGCCCCATTACGACGTGAAGCGCAACCCCAACGAGCGCAACGAGCGTCCGAGCAACGAGCACTACCGCCACAACCAGCGCCTCAAGGTGCTCATCATCGAAGTGCGCGACCCGAACTCCGACGCGCCGAAGATGCGCGGCGAGCAGGCGCGCCCGGCCATCGTGGTGTCGCGCACGCATCCGGACCTCATCCGCCGCCTGTTCGAGATCGAGGTGCCGGAGATCTACGACGGCATGGTGGAGATCAAGTCCATCGCCCGCGAGCCCGGCGCCCGCTCCAAGATCGCCGTGGCGTCGCGCGAGGCGAACCTCGATCCCGTGGGCGCCTGCGTCGGCCCGAAGGGCAGCCGCGTTCGCATGGTGGTGGAAGAGCTGCGCAACGAGCGCGTCGACGTGATCCAGTGGGCGGAGGATCCGGCGGTGTACGTGGCCAACGCGCTGTCGCCTGCGAAGGTGACCCGCGTCGTCATCGACGAGGACAACCACTACGCCACCGTCGTGGTGCCCGACGACCAGCTGTCGCTGGCCATCGGCAAGGAGGGCCAGAACGCCCGTCTGGCTGCGCGCCTGACCGGCTGGCATATCGATATCAAGAGCGCCAGCTTCACGGGCGAGTCGCTGGCTCCGATGGACAACATGCTGATCGACGAGGACGAGGCCGCGGACGACGAAGCCGGTCTGTGCGCCTACGTGGGCGAGGACGGGGTGCGCTGCCGCAACCATGCCCGTCCGGGCAGCCGCTATTGCGGCGTGCACGCCGACCTCGACGAAGCATAAGGCAAGGGTAGCGAGAGAGGGCGGCCAGGAATGACGACGACGAGGACGGTGCGCCAGCGCAGCTGCATCGCATGCGGGAAGCTGGCCGGCAAGGCCGAGCTCATGCGCATCGTGCGCGACCCGTCCGGCGCCGTGTCGTTCGACAAGACCGGCCGTGCGCCGGGCAGGGGGGCGTACGTCTGCTCCGAGGAGTGCTTCGCCGCCGCATGCAAGAAGAAAAAGCTCGACCGGGCGCTCAAGGCGACGCTCGGCAGCGATGAGTACGACAGGATCGCCGCCGACGTCGCTTCGGCTGCGCGCGAAGCGAGACAGAAGTAGAGGAGTGGTATATGGCCAGCATGCGAGTACATGAGTTGGCGAAGGAATTCGATATGTCGAGCAAAGAGCTGCTCGACAAGCTGCAGCAGATGAAGATCCCCGCGAAGAGCCATGCGAGCATGCTCGCGGACGCCTACGTCGACAAGATCCGCAAGAACCTGGAGCCTGAGATCAAGCAGCGCGCCGGGCAGTTGGAGGACGAGGAGGCCAGGAAGCTGGCCGAAGAGCGCGCCGAGGCCGAGCGCAAAAAGGCCGAGGAGGAGCGCGCCCGTCGCGAAGCGGTGGAGCAGGAGCGCGCCGCCCGCGAGGCCGAGCGCGCCCAGCGAGCCGAAGGCTCGTCCGACGACGGGCGCGCGCAGGGCGCCGACGGAGAAGGCGGCCCGAAGAAGGCGCCCGTTTCCTCGCCGTTCGAGAGCCTGGCGAGCCAGATCGAGAGCGAGAAGGAACGCGTGGCCCGCGAGGCCGCCGAGGCCCGCGCCCGCGCCCGCCAGGCCAAGATGGCTGCAGAGGTGGCCAAGAAGCAGGCGGTGGAAGAGGCGCTGCGCAACCGCAACGCGAAGGGCTCCAAGAGCGCTTCGAGCGCGTCGACGCCGAAGAGGCCCGCGCCGGTGCTGGGCGCCAAGAAGCCTGCGTTCGACTCGCTGCTGTCGCAGATCGAGGCCGAGAAGCAGCGCATCGAGGCGCAGAAGCAGGCTGCTCCCGCCGCCCGCGACGCCGCGCGCAAGGGCTCCAAGCCCGAGCGTCCGGCCAAGAAGGGCAAGCGGGGCGGGCACGTCGAGCAGATCGTGCCCGAGCTCGAGCAGCAGGCAGCCCAGCCCGAGGACCGCTACGCGCAGATGGCCGTGCAGGCCGAGAAGCTGCAGCGCGACAAGGTGCTGGCAGAGGCTCGTGCCGCCGTCGCCGCCGCGTCCACGCATGAGGGCGAAGGCCGCCGTAAGAAGCGCAAGGAGAAGCGCGAGGCCGAGAACCGCGAGCGCATGGAGCTGGAGGCCATCGAGAAGGGCCTCGATCCCACGCTGGTGCTCGACGATTCCGTCGTGGAGATCCCCCAGGGAGCCACGGTGGCGAAATTCGCCGAGATCCTGGGCGTGCAGCCCAACGACATCATCAAGCGCCTGTTCATGCTGGGCCAGGTGCTCACCCTGACGCAGTCCATGAGCGACGAGCTGGTCGAGCTCATCGCCGACGACATGGGCCGCAAGGTGCGCGTCGTGTCTCCGGAGGAGGAGTACGCGGTGGTGTACCACGACAAGGACGAGGACCTCAAGCCCCGCCCGCCCGTGGTCACCGTCATGGGCCATGTCGACCACGGCAAGACGTCGCTTCTGGACGCCATCCGCGACACGGGCGTCGTGGCCAGCGAGGCCGGCGGCATCACCCAGCACATCGGCGCGTCGGTGGTGGAGATCGACGGCAAGCAGATCACGTTCATCGACACGCCGGGCCACGAGGCGTTCACGGCCATGCGCGCCCGCGGCGCCCAGGTCACCGACGTCATCGTGCTGGTGGTGGCCGCCGACGACGGCGTCATGCCGCAGACCATCGAGGCCATCAACCACGCGAAGGCGGCCGAGGTGCCCATCGTGGTGGCCGTCAACAAGATCGACAAGCCGGGCGCGAACCCCGACCGCGTGCGCCAGGAGCTGGTGGAATACGGCGTCATTCCCGAGGAGTGGGGCGGCACCAACATGTTCGTGGAGGTGTCGGCCAAGCAGCGCCTGCACATCGACGACGTGCTGGAGACGATCATCCTCCAGGCCGACGTGCTGGAGCTCAAGGCCAACCCCGACGCCGAGGCCTCCGGCTTCGTCATCGAGGCGAACCTCGACAAGGGTCGCGGTCCCGTGGCCACCGTGCTCGTGCAGCGCGGCACGCTGCACCCGGGCGACGTCGTGGTGGCCGGCACCTCGTACGGCCGTGTCCGCGCGCTGGTGGATCCGCATGGCAAGCACGTCGATTCGGCCGGTCCCGCCGATCCGGTGGAGATCTTGGGCCTGAACAGCGTGCCCACCGCGGGCGACGAGTTCCGCGTGTTCGAGGACGAGCGCGACGCCCGCAAGCTGGCCGAGGAACGCGCGTTGCGCGCCCGCCTGGCCGAGCAGGAATCCAAGAGCCACATGAGCCTGGACGACCTGTTCAACCGCATCGAGGAGGGCAAGCAGACCGACCTGAACCTCATCGTGAAGGCCGACGTGCAGGGCTCCATCGAAGCGCTGCGCGACGCGTTCGAGAAGATGGACCAGTCCGAGGTGCGCATCAACATCGTGCACTCGGCCGTGGGCGGCATCACCGAGACCGACGTCACGCTGGCATCGGCCTCCGACGCCATCATCATCGGCTTCAACGTGCGCCCCACGGGCAAGTCGAAGCAGCAGGCCGAGAAGGAGAAGGTGGACATCCGTCTGTACAGGATCATCTACCAGGCCATCGAGGAGATCAACGCGGCTCGCGTGGGTCTGCTGTCCCCCGACATCGTGGAGGAGGACACCGGCATCGCCGAGGTGCGCGAGACGTTCAAGGTGCCGAAGGTGGGTACGATCGCCGGCTGCTACATCGTGGAAGGCGAGATCCATCGCGACGACAAGGTGCGCATTGTCCGCGACGGCACCATCATCTTCGAGGGCGTCATGGAATCGCTGCGCCGCTTCAAGGACGATGTGAAGTCCGTGAAGCAGGGCTACGAGTGCGGCATCGGCATCGAGAAGTTCCAGGACCTCAAGATCGGCGACCACATCGAAGGTTACACCGTGAAGGAAGTCGAGCGCACCGAGTAAGAAGATGAACCTGCGCCGCGGCGTCGCGGGGTAATGCCCAGTCGCTCAGACAGTCCTGCTCGCTCGGACAGCCCGCAGGGCTGTCCGGCTCGTGCGGAACTCGCTTAGTGGGCACCACCCCGCAACGCCGCTATGGCAACCTTGTGGTTACCGTGGCGGCGTTGCGCTTTTCGGGGAAATCGCCTCGCGATATGCTGAACTTCGGGGCTGATCGGCGGCTGCCGAGGTCACTCGGTTAGCTAGAAGCCCTTTGTTCCACCTGCAAGGTTCGCCTTTATCGGTAAGGAGACGCATCATGAAACAGAGTTCATCGAACCGCAAGGTCAACGAGCAGGCGCGCGAGGTTATCGCGGGAATCCTGCTGTTCGAGATATCCGATCCCCGTCTGGAGTTGGTCACCATCACCGGATGCGAGGTCAGCTACGACCGCAGCGTGTGCAACGTGTTCTACACCACTGAGCCCGATCGCTACGAGGACGTGGCGGCGGCGTTCCAGAAGGCGTCCGGCCGTATCCGCTCGCTCATGGCGCGGAAGCTGTCGTGGCGCATCGCGCCCGAGCTGCGCTTCTTGCTGGACAAGAGCGTGGACGAGGCCGAGCGCATCGCGTCGGCCCTGGAGCGCGACGCGGCGCGCAACAAGGTGGCGGCTCCCACCGACAGCGACGTGCCGGCCGACGCCGATATCATGGCCGACCGCGAGGCGCAGGCTCAGCAGGCATCCGAAGGCGAATAGGGAGGCTCCATGGCGGTCACGCCCCAGACGAACACCGACCTCGGCGCGATAGCCGAAGCGCTGAGGTCGCGCGACGATTTCATCATCTGCGGGCATGTGAGCCCTGACGGCGACTGCCTGGGCTCCCAGCTCGGTTTGGCGGCGGCGCTCAAGGGTCTTGGCAAGCGCGTGACCTGCTTGCTCGCGAAAGACGAGCCCATCGACGAGCGTCTTGGCTTCCTGCCGGGCGCGGCCGAGCTGGTTCCGGCGGCTTCGTTCGACGGCATCGCCCGCACGTTCGTCGCGGTGGACGTCCCTACTCGCGAACGCATCGGAGAGGCGGCCGCCGCGCTGCTCGAGGGCTGCGATCTGACGGTTACGGTCGACCACCATGCGGTGGACTCCACTATGACCGACCTCGTATACGTCGATCCCGACGCCGCCTCCACCACGATGCTCGTGTGGGAGCTCGCGGGCCTGTTGGGCGCGGAACGCGCCGGCGACGTGGCGCAGTGCTGCTACACGGGCCTCGTCACCGACACGGGGCGCTTCCAGTACCAGAACACCGATGCGGCTGCCATGCGCGCTGCATCCGAGATGGTGGAGGCGGGCGCCGACCCGGCGTCGGTGTCGCGCGCCATCTTCCAGAACCGGACGCTGCCGTCCGTGCGGCTCGAGGGCATAGCTGTCGAGCGCATGACGTTCGGCGCGGGCGGAGCCTATGCGTTGAGCTGGCTTTCCTGTGACGACTTCGAGGCAACGGGCGCGGTCAAGGCGGACGCCGAGCCCATCATCGACGCGCTGCGCTCGGTGGCGGGCGTGCGCGTGGCCTGCATGCTGCGCGAGCAGGGCGACGTGGTGCGCGGCAGCCTGCGCGCCAAGGACGACACCGACGTGGCGGCCGTCGCGCGCTCGTTCGGCGGGGGAGGGCATGTGGCGGCGGCTGGGTTCACGCTTTCCTGCACCCTCGACGAAGCCCGTCGTTTGGTCGACGAGGCGCTTGCCGCGACGTTCGCCTCGGATGAGGAGGGGGCGTGCCGCGCGTGAAACGGGGGCTATCGGGGCTGTCGCTGGTCGTCGGGGTGAACAAGCCTGCCGGCATGAGCTCCCATGACGTGGTGAACCGCTGTCGCTCCATCTTCGGAGAACGTCGCGTCGGGCACACGGGTACGCTCGATCCGATGGCTACCGGCGTGCTTCCCATCTGCGTGGGTCCGGCGACGCGTCTGGGCGCGTATCTGACCGGGCACGACAAACGCTATCGCGTGTCCATCGCGTTCGGTGCGGGCACCGACACCGACGACGCCGCTGGAACGGTGGTGCGCACGGGCGAGGTGCCCGACCGCGTGCTGGATCCGGAGTTCGCTGCCGCATTCGTGGCGAGCCTCGTGGGCAGACGCAAGCAGATGCCGCCGGCGTACTCGGCCATCAAGGTGAACGGGAAAAAGTCCTACGAGGCCGCGCGCGCCGGCAACATCATCGACCTCGCGCCGCGCGACATCGAGGTGTACGACGCGCGGTTGCTAGGTGTGCACGAAGGGGACGGGGAAGAGCTTCCCTCGTGGGACGTGTCGTTCGAGGTGTCGAAGGGCACCTACATCCGCTCGCTCGCGCGCGACGCGGGCGTGGCGCTGGGATGCCCGGCGCACGTGGCCGCGCTCGAGCGCACCGAGCTGGGGCTGCTCACGCTTGAAGAGTGCGTGAGCCTGGAGACCTTGGCCGACCTCAAGGACCGCGCTGCGCTCGATCCGGTGCGCCTGCTGGGCGTGCGGTTCTCCTATGCGCAGGGCGATCTGGCGAAGAAGGTGGCGAACGGGGCGCAGCTTCCGGCTGCGGAGCTTCCGCTGTTCGAGCGCAGGAGGACGACGTCCGCCATCGAGATGTGCGCCTGCACCGCGGGCGTGCGCGAAAGCTGCGAGCCGCCGCGCGACGGCGAGCTCGTGGCCGTGCTGACCGACAACAAGCTCGTCGCGCTGTACGCGTACGACGAGGGGCGCGCTCGGTTCGAGACGCGCTGCGTGTTTCAAACGGGGGTGTCTCGTGGCAGAGATATATAAGGTCGACGCATCGTTCGACCATGGGTTCTTCAAGGGCACGTCGTGCGCGTTCGGCGTGTTCGACGGCGTGCACCGGGGGCATCGCTACCTGCTGGACTGCGCCCGCTCCACCGCGGCCGAAACCGGCGGCGCCAGCGTGGCGCTGACGTTCGACATCGATCCGGACGAGGTGTTCCATCCAACGCGGCTCAAGAAGCTCATGACGAACGAGGAGCGCGTGCGCATGCTCGCGGACAGCGGCGTCGACGTCGTCGCGGTGCTGCCGTTCACCCGCGATTTCGCCGCCTCGTCTCCCGAGGAGTTCCTCGTGCAGACCTTTGACGGCACCGTTCCGTCTTTCCTGCACGTGGGCTACGACTTCAAGTTCGGCGCGCGGGCGGCGGGTACGGTGCGCGATCTCGACTCGTGGGCGGCCGTGGGCGGCACCAGCGTGCAGGCGCACGACCTGAAGAGCGACGACGGCGCGCCCATTACGGCCACGCGCATCCGCCTGCTGTTGGCCGGCGGGGACGTTGAAGAGGCGAACCGTCTGCTGGGACGTCCGTACTTCATGACCGGCGTCGTGGAGCCGGGTCGCGGGGAAGGAGCCGATATGGGCTTCCGTACCGCGAACCTCGTCGTGCCCGATCAGATGCGGCCGCTGGGCGACGGCGTGTACGCCGCCTATGCGCACGTCGACGGCGTGCGCTACAAAGCCGCTGTGAACGTGGGCGTGGCCGCCACGTTCGCCGACCGTGCCACCGCCACCTGCGAGGTGCATCTGCTGGACTTCTCGGGCGATCTCTACGGCAAGCCCGTCAAGGTGGAATTTCTCTATTGGCTGCGCCCTATGAGAAAGTTCGACGATCTGGACGAGTTGATAGCCACCGTGAAGGGCAACATAGCCTGGGTGCGCGAGAACCTGTAGCCCTTTACTTCACCGCCCAGGCCGAGTCCTTGTTGAAGAGGTTGTCGTACTGGACGGTTGCGTACGCTTGCAGCGCGTCGAGCACGCCCGCCGCCTCCTCGTTGCCGAATCCGTGCCAAATGCCGTCGGCCGTGAGGAATCCGTTCAGATTGATGGCGGGGACGGCTTCGCGCATGGCCAGCAGGAAGCGCTGATAGCTCGTCGTGGGCAGGCCTGCGGCCTCGACGAGCCTCGACCCCAGGTAGTTAAGGCTCGTGCGCTCGTGCGCGACGCCCTGAGGCTCGTGTGCGCCTTGCGCGCGGGCTGCGTCGTTCGCCCAGATGAGGTATGGCACCGTGTAGCGCTCCTGCACGGCCTCGAGCCCCAGGTCGTCTGCTGCAGCTCCGTCGTGGGTCGCCTCGAACAGCCAATCGCTGAAGCCCGGCTGGTGGTCGCCGAAAAAGCATAGCACCACGGGGCGGTCGAGAGCGTTCAGCCGATCCACGAGGTAGGCGAGGTCGCGATCCGCCTGGCGTATGACGCTGGCGTACTCGTCCAGCTCCGACGACCTGCTGCCGTCGCCTAAGGGCACGCTCACCGCAAGCTCGTCGGACAGGCCTCCTACGTCGTAGCCGCCGTGGTTCTGCAGCGTCACGTCGAACACGAACTGCGGGCCCTCGTCGGCTTCCAGCAGGTCGAGCACGTAGTCGTAGGTGGCGCGGTCGGTGGTGAGCCCGCGCAGCGTGTCGGCGTTCGCGAACGCCCGCTGGTCTGCGAACTCGTCGAAGCCCAGCTGCTCGTACACGCGGTCGCGACGCCAGTTCGTGCTCTCGGCGGGGTGCACGGCATGGGTGGCGTATCCGAGCGACGAGAAGTACGACACGAGGCTCTCCGTTCCGTCAAGGTCGTACAGCACGTAGGGGTACACGCCGCCGCCGAGGTGCCCCATGCTCGATCCCGTGAGGAACTCGAACTCGCTGTTGCACGTGCCCCCGCCGAGCGCCGACGCGTATGCGTCGCCCGCTTCGAGCGCCTCGGCCGCGATATCGTAGTAATGGGCGGGACGCGCGTCGGTGCCGGCCAAGCCCGGGTAGCGCGAGAGGTCGGAGAACGTCTCGTTCATGATCGCGATGACGGTAGGGGCTTCGGCGCCGTCCGGCATGCTCGCGCTATCGTCTGAGAGCGAGCGCAGCAGGTCCGAAACGGCATCGGCATCGTATCCTTCGGGGCGTGCAGGGCTCAGATCCTGCACGCGTTTGAGGAAGCACAACGTCGATCCCTGCTCGGCGTACGACTCCTTCACGCCCCATACATCCACCGTGCAGGCATAGGCTTCCTCGATGTCGTACGTTCCTATCCACCAGCCGAAGCAGCTTGCCAGCGCTAAAGCGCACGCGCCGTTCGCCACCGCGCGACGCGGAGTGGCCGCCACCTTCGGCAGGAAGGCGATGGCCGTCGAGGCGATCGCGAACACGGAGACGGCCGCCAGCAAGCGCGCGTCGAGCGCGAACGTGTAGCCCGCGCCCACCGAGGCCGCCGTCGACAGGGCGAACACGTCGGCGGGCACGATGGGCTGGCCCTTGAACAGGATGACGAAGTGGTTCGCCGTACCGGCGAGGAGGCAGGCGGCCAAGAATGCGACGACGGCGCCGCGGGTGCGCTGCCCGGCCGCGTACACGATGGCGAACAGCGCGCCCAGAACGCACAGGTTCACCGCGGCGTAGAACGGATCCATGGCGAGCAGCTGATCGTTCCAGGGACGTTCCAGAAGGTAGAATCCTATGGGAACCGCTAGCAGCAGCACGATGGGGCGGGCAAGGCGCCAGCGCTCCAAGGCCCGCTGGGAGCGCCGGCCGCGCAGCAGCAGCGCGCAGCCGCAGCCCAGCAGCACGGCCGCAGCGCCCGCCACGGCGAACCAGGGCGCGTCGGAGAAGCCGCTGGCAGCGTACAGAATCAGGAACAGCGCCGCTAAGGCGCACAGAACCGCACCGACGAGGTCGCAGGGCGCGGGGGACAGGCGAGCGCGCAGGTTGGAAAGAAGCGCAGCGGCCGATGCGAGCGCCGTTTCGAGGCGCCGACGTACGGTCATAGATACTCCTATATATGCAATCGTAACGTGTTCGTAAACAAGGGTAAGAAGTGCATGATAGCGGTTTGGGCTCGATCGCGCAGTCCGATCCGCCGACGGTTGTAAAAGTTCTAGGCGCTGACCGGGCGATTCGACCCAACTGACAAAAAACCGTGATTTCGACTTCACATTATCTGCAAATATCATACAATAGTGCAGTTGCGTGCGACTTTCCCGCTTAGAATGCCCGGCGAAAAGGTCGCACTATTGTATTGGAACGGAAAAAGGAGGAGACACGTGACTACTGCAGTCGCATGGATGGCTCCCGTGTGTGCCCTGATCGGCATTTGCATGGCGGCCTACCTCGGTTCCTGGGTTCTGAAGCAGGATCCGGGTCCGGACAAGATGAACAGCATCTCCATCAAGATCCAGCAGGGCGCCAAGGCGTTCCTCATGAGCGAGTACAAGCTGCTCGTCATCTTCATGGTGGTCGTCGGCATCATCATGGCGGTCGCCCTGTCGCCCATCACGGCGCTCGCGTTCGCCACGGGCGGCGTGATGTCGGCTGCCGCGGGCTACGCCGGTATGCACGTCGCCACGCGCGCCAACACGCGCACGGCGCATGCCGCCGAGCAGTCGGTTGCCAAGGCTCTGAACGTCAGCTTCAAGTCCGGTCTGACCATGGGCCTGTGCGTTGCTTCGTTCGCGCTGCTGGGCCTGTCGCTGTGGCTGCTCTTGCTGGTGTTCGGCATCGACATCGTCGAAGTCGCGCAGATGCATGAGAACATCGGCATGGTGGAGGGCTTCGCCACCGGTGCTTCGGCTGTGGCTCTGTTCGCCCGTGTGGGCGGCGGCATCTACACGAAGGCGGCCGACGTGGGAGCCGACCTCGTGGGCAAGGTCGAAGCGGGCATTCCGGAGGACGACCCGCGTAACCCGGCCACCATCGCCGACAACGTGGGCGACAACGTGGGCGACGTCGCGGGCATGGGCGCCGACCTGTTCGAGTCCTACACCGGCTCCATCCTGGCTCCCACCATCCTGGCGGCCACGTTCGGCGCGCTGGGCGGTTATTTCGCCACGGGCGACTTGGTTTGGGCTCTCGTGACTCCGCTCCTTATCGCGGGCTGCGGCATCATCACGTCCATCATCGGCCTGTTCGCCGTGCGCGCCAAGGAAGGCGCCGCGTTGCACAAGGCGCTCAACCGCGGCACCTACGTGGCGGCCGGCATCGAGATCGTCGTGATCTTCTGCCTGTTCGCCGTCTGGAATTCCCAGTCGGTCGAGGCTCAGCCGCTGTGGCTGTTCGGCTCGGTGCTGTGCGGCTTGATCGCCGGCCTTGCCATCGGCAAGATCACCGAGTACTTCTGCTCCGACAAGTACAAGCCGGTCCACAAGATCGCCGAAGCCGCCGACACCGGCGCCGCCACGGTCATCATCGAGGGCATCGGCACGGGCATGCTGTCCACCATCGCTCCCATCGTGCTGGTGGCGCTCGCCATCATCGGCGCGTACACCTTCGGCAACATGGCGTTCCCGAACGCCGCTGCCGACGGCGGCATCGCCGTGGGCCTGTTCGGCGTCGGCCTGGCCGCCACCGGCATGCTCTCCAACACCGCCATCACCATCGGCGTGGACGCGTACGGCCCCGTTGCCGACAACGCGGGCGGCATCGCCGAGATGGCGGGCCTGCCCGAAGAGGTGCGCGACCGCACCGACGCCCTCGACGCCGTGGGCAACACGACGGCCGCCATCGCGAAGGGCTTCGCCATCGCGTCCGCGGGCCTGTCGGCCATCTCGCTGTTCGTGTCCTACCAGGCCACGATGCACCATTCCATCCCCGACTTCGCGCTGACGCTCACCGACCCGCTGATCGTGGCCGGTATCTTCATCGGCGCCATGATGCCGTTCATGTTCGCGGCACTCACCATGGGCGCCGTGTCCCGTGCGGCCCATGCCATGGTCGAGGAAGTGCGCCGCCAGTTCCGCGAGATCAAGGGCATCATGGAGTACAAGGCCGAGCCCGAGTACGACAAGTGCGTGGCCATCTCCACCTCTTCCGCCCTGCGCGAGATGATGCTTCCGGGCTGCCTCGCCATCGTGGTGCCGGTCGCCATCGGCTGCTTCAATCCTGCCATGCTGGGCGGCTTCCTTGCGGGCGCCGTCGCCACCGGCATGCTCATGGCCATCTTCATGTCCAACGCCGGCGGCGCGTGGGACAACGCGAAGAAGTACATCGAGCAGGGTCATCATGGCGGCAAGGGCTCCGAGGCCCACAAGGCGGCTGTCGTGGGCGATACCGTGGGCGATCCGTTCAAGGATACCTCCGGCCCGTCCATGAACATCCTCATCAACCTCATGACCATCGTCTCTCTGACGTTCGCCCCGTTGTTCATCATGCTCCAGGGGATGTTCTAAGAGCTTCGCTTGCACGATGCGCATGATTCGGAGGCCCCGGCGATCGCCGGGGCCTCCGTGCGTTTTGGGATACAGCCAGATGGGCTTCCTCGGCGCGAACCGGCCGAGATTTCCGAATGCGGACGGTCTCGCTTGGACGATGCGCTTTCGAATAATCCCGGCGGAGCGGGCATTCCGATCTTCGCTCATGCCTCGAAGAAGAGGGCGTATGTTATGATGCCACCATCGGCGCGCATGAGAAAGACGACGTAATGGCGAAAACAGCAGGCAAAAACCTGAGAACAACGCGGTTCTCGTTCCGGCGCATGGCCTTGTACGGAGTCGCGCTCGCGTTGGCGCTGCTTATCGCATCCGCCGTGATGGGCGCGGTTCTGGCCGTGCGGGATATGCGCGATCAGGCCGACGTATCGCTGACGAACGCCAAGGCGCGCATCGAGTCGAGCGTCGCGGAGTCTTTCAAGCTGCTGGAATCGTTGGCCGAGCAGCCGACGCTGTACGATCGCTCCGTCCGGGTCATGGACAAAGTGACGATGCTCGACCAGGTGAACGAGCATTTCGGCTACTTCCTGCTATGCTACGTCGATGACGAGATGAACGTGTGGGACGTGACCGGTTCGGCGAGCCTCGCCAGCCGCGATTTCATGCAGAAATGCTATTCCACGGGTCAGAGCTTGGTCACCGACAGCTTCGCGGCCGGCGCCGACGGCGTGACGCTCAACTACGTCGTGCTCGCGCCCCTCTTCGACGGCGGGGAGATGACGGGATCGTTGTTCGTCTCGCTGTACTTCGACGATATGGTGCGCATCCTCGCCGAGAGCGCCGTCGGCCCCGATGTGGGATCGGTGCTCATCGGAAGCCGGGGCCAGACGATGTCGGCCACGTCGGGTTTCGTGTACGACGACATGTTCCTCGACCCGCTTCGCAGCAGCATCGCGTTCGGTATGACCGCCGATGTCGTGGAGCGGGAGCTGATGGCGCTCAACCCGGTGTCCTTCTGGACCGTAGACGGATTGGATGTACGATACTACACGGCCGTTCCTATCGCCGATACCGCATGGGACGCCGTATGCGTGACGAGCTTCTGGGACGCGTACACCAAGGTCATGGCCGCGTTCGCTCCGCTGATCGCCGCCGGTTTGGCGATCGTCGCGTGTGTGTTCCTGTTGCTTCGTCGCGATTTCATGTGTCAAATGGAAAACGCCCGCATGCTTGAGAAGTCCGTCGAGGAGCTGCAGAGGAAAGTGTACGACGATGGGCGATCGGCTGAAGCCGACATCGCCGACATCCTCGAGCTCACCTCGTCGGGCCTGTCCGACGGGCTGACCGGCACCGTCACGCGCTCGGTGTTCTCCAGCAAGCTGGCGAGTGCGCTCGAGAACGCGCGGGACGGCGGATCCCTGTACGTCCTGTGCTTCATCGACCTCGACGACTTCAAGACGATCAACGACACGTACGGCCATGCGACCGGCGACGCGGCTTTGAAATCCATCGGCTACGCCCTGCGCGGCTACGAGCGGCGCTACGATGGCATGGTGGGACGTTACGGCGGCGACGAGTTCGTGATGCTCATGACCGACATCGACGACGAAGGCGAGCTGCGCGCCGTGCTCGACGAGATGGCGGGCGACCTTCATGTGGACATCCAGGTGGGAGACGCGGTGGTCTCGGTGCATTGCAGCATCGGCGCGGCCGTGTGGGATCGGGTTTCCGACGCCGATGCGCTTTTGGGGCAGGCGGATAGCGCTCTGTATCGCGTCAAGCAGCATGGTAAGGAAGGGTATTTCGTGTTCGGCGAAGAGGATGCGCAGTGAGACGCCGCAATGTGGCGACCGCGATCGGCTTCGCCGGGTTCGCGTTGATCGTCGTTGCGCTGGTAGGCTCTTTGGGCGCCTTCGTCTACGGAGAGATGGGCGCTATGCGCCAGCGCGACGCCCTGAATCTGCTGAACTATTTCCAGCAGGCCATGGTTACGAAACTCTACGACGAAGTGAGCCCGGTCGACGACCTCGCGGCCGCCTTCGAGGTCGATCCGGACGACGAAGCCTGGTTCCCTCGCGTGGCGGGCGAGCTGCTCGAGCGCGAGGAAGTGTCCTACGTCGCCTACGTGCGCGGCGACACGATGGCCTACGCCTATCCCGAGGAGGAGTTCGGGGATACCGTCGGCGACGATCTCGCCTCGTTCTCGTACGTGTACACGCTGGCCAAGTGGACCGACGGCTTCGTGGTGGAGAGTTCGGTCGAGCTGTCGAGCGGCGAGAACGTCTTCCTGTTCGTCAGACCGGTGAACGTGGGCGGTTCGTACTACGGCGAGGCGGTGGTGGGCGTCAAGGAGTCTTACGTGCTCGAACAGCTCGACTTCGCCTCCCTTGAGGAAGCGGGGTATCTGTACGAGCTATGGTCGGTCAGCCCTCAGGATGGCAGCAAGGACGTGATCGCCGCTTCGGGTGGCTCGCACGATTTCTCCCATGCGGCGAAGTCGACGTTCAACATGCCCACGCAATGGACGCTGTCCATTATGCCCGAGCAGGGTTGGATTCCCCGGGAATGGTCCATCTTCCTGGCCGTGGGCGTGATCGTGGTCGAGGCGCTGATCTTCGGACTGGCCTTCGCCTTGCTCGCCCTTCGACGTGCGCGTCGGTTTCATGCCGAAGCCGTGCGTCGCGACGACGAGACGGGGTTGCTCGCCTATCGCGCGTTCGTCGACGAGCTCGAACGCTCCGCCTGCCGTGATGAGGCCGTTCCGTTGACGATCGTCTGTCTTATGGTGGACGGTTTCGAGCATGCGGCGCTGTCGTTGGGACCGGAGGCTCGCCGTTCGTATCTGGAAAGCGTGAAAGGCGAGATCGACGAGGTGATCCAGGTTCAACACGTGGCTGCGCGCGTGAGCGCGGGCTGCTTCGCGATCGTCATCCGCGATTACGTCGATCGTGGTTCGCTCGTCGATCTCATGCGCGCTCTCGAGCTGGCGTTGCTGTGGAAGGTGCGCATCGACGGCAAGAAGGCGTTCTGCGCGGTTCGCTCGGCCGCCGTGCGCTTCCCGGAGGACGTCGACGATCCCGTCGCGCTCGTCGAACGTACGGTGTCGCTGCTGGAGCGCGATCGGCCCGGTCGGTAAGCGGGCGACGGCCGAGTTCGTCCTGCGCATTGCATGGCAAAAAGAACGGGCCCCGTCCTGAGGACGAGACCCGTTTCCTCGCGCGATGCTTTCCGGGCTGCCGCGACTACACGATGCCCTGGGCCATCATGGCGTCGGCGAGCTTCTTGAAGCCCGCGATGTTGGCGCCCATGACGTAGTTGCCCTCGTGGCCGTACTCCTTGGCCGCGTCGTCGGCCGCATGGTAGATGTTCTTCATGATGCCCTGCAGCTTGCTGTCCACTTCCTCGAACGTCCAGGACAGGCGCTCGGAGTTCTGGGACATCTCCAGGCCGGAGGTGGCCACGCCGCCTGCGTTCGCCGCCTTGCCCGGGCAGAACACCACGCCGTTGTCCATCAGGTAGTCGGTGGCGTCCATCGTCGTGGGCATGTTCGCGCCCTCGGCCACGATCTTGCAGCCGTTGGCCACGAGCTGCTTCGCATCCTCGATCAGCAGCTCGTTCTGCGTGGCGCAGGGCAGGGCGATGTCCACGGGCACGCTCCACACGCCGCGACCCTCGTGGTACTCGACGCCTTCCTTGCGCGCGGCGTACTCGGAGATGCGGCCGCGCTCCACTTCCTTGATCTGCTTCACGAGGTCGAGGTCGATGCCCGCCGGGTCGTGGATCCAGCCGGTGGAGTCCGACATGGTGACCACCTTCGCGCCCAGCTGCTGGGCCTTCTGCGTGGCGTAGATGGCCACGTTGCCCGAGCCGGACACGGCCACGGTCTTGCCCTCGAAGCTGTCGTCATGGCAGTTCAGGTACTCCTGCACGAAGTAGATCAGGCCGTAGCCGGTGGCCTCGGTGCGGGCCAGCGAGCCGCCGTAGGACAGGCCCTTGCCCGTGAGCACGCCTTCCCACACGTTCTTGATGCGCTTGTACTGGCCGAACATGAAGCCCACCTCGCGCGCGCCCGTGCCGATGTCGCCGGCCGGCACGTCGGTGTCGGCGCCGATGTGGCGGAACAGCTCGGTCATGAAGCTCTGGCAGAAGCGCATGATCTCCATGTCGGACTTGCCCTTGGGGTCGAAGTCGCAGCCGCCCTTGCCGCCGCCCATGGGCAGCGTGGTCAGGCTGTTCTTGAAGATCTGCTCGAAGCCCAGGAACTTGATGATGCCGAGGTTCACCGACGGATGCAGGCGCAGGCCGCCCTTGTAGGGCCCGAGGCAGCTGTTGAACTGCACGCGGTAGCCGCGGTTCACGTGCACGTTGCCCTCGTCGTCCACCCAGGGCACGCGGAACATGATCGCGCGCTCCGGCTCGACGATGCGCTCGAGCAGTCCGGCCTTCTCGTAGGCGGGGTTGGACTCGATGACCGGCTTCAGGGATGTGAGCACCTCGGTGACGGCCTGGATGAACTCCGGCTCGTTCGGGTTCTTTTCCTTGACCTGCTCGATGACGTTATCGACGTAACTCATCTTGGCGGACCTCCATTCACGTGTATTCATACTAGGCTCATTATAAAGACCGAATTGCGATGGTTGCGCTTATTTAAACGATTCGAAACAAAACAGCATGTCGAAGGGAAGGGGGTGCGGGAAAGAACGGGGGGCAGGGCGGGGGCGACGAAGCGGCCTCGCTGTTGAGCCGACATCGGAATGAGCCCGTTCGGCGCGCGGGGCCGCCTGCGCGCCGTGCTTCCTCGTGCTCGCGTTTCGCGGTGGGGCGCTACGGTGCCAGGTGCGAGAATCGGCGCGACGAAGCCGCCGCGATCCGACGGCACCTGTCGGCGTGCGCGGCAAACAGGCTCGCACGGATCGATGAGGCGAAAATCCGGTCGCAGCGGTAAAATCGGAACGGTTTGGTAATTCAAGAAGCCTGAATCGAGCGCTTTCGAGGCCCTTCTCTTATCGTGACGACGAGCTTTTCCGCGAAACCCCTGTTCAGCGCATCGTCCTACCTAATGACCGTATTGAGCGCCATTACCAAACCGTCTCGTTTTTACCGCAGCGCCCGGTTTTTCGGCTCATCTACCCTGCCCTTCGAGTTGGTATCGAGGAGGCGGCCGTGGAAAAAACCGGGTGTCGCGCCGCCTGTCCCGAAAGGAGGCCCGGCGTGCGGGGCCGATGGGGTAGAATCGGGGGATACGGGAGAAGGAGCGAGCATGAACGAGATCAAGTGCCCTCATTGCGGCGAGATGTTCACCATCGACGAAGCCGGTTTCGCGGCCATTCTGAAGCAGGTGCGCGACGCCGAGTTCGACAAGGAGGTGCGTCGCCACGAGCAGCTGATGGCCTCCGAGAAGCAGCAAGCCGTGCAGTTGGCCGTGGCCGAGGCTCTTGCGAAAGCGCAGGGCGACGCGGCTCAGAAGGAGGCGCGCATCGCCGAGCTGGAGGCGCGGCTGCAGGCGGAGCAGCGTGAGCGCGAGAGCCAGCAGCGCCTGGCCCACGCCGAGCGCGAGCGGGCGCTGGCCGACGCGGCGGCTGCGAAGGACGCCCGCATCGTCGAGTTGGAGCAACGTGTGGAGGCGCAGGGTCGCGCCTTCGAGGCGGAGAAGAAGCTGGCGGTGGAGCAGGCGCGTTCGGCGCTGGAGCGCGAGCGCGACGCGCTGGCCGCGCAGGTGGCGCTCAAGGACGCCGAGAAGAGCCGATGCGAGAGCGCCCTCAAAGAGCAGCTGGCCATCGAGCTCAAAGCCAAGGACGACATCATCGCCTACAAGGACGGCGAGATCGAGCGCTACAAGGACATGAAGGCGCGCCTGTCCACCAAGATGGTGGGCGAGTCGTTGGAGCAGCACTGCGAGACCGAGTTCAACAAGATCCGCGCCGCCGCGTTCCCGCGCGCGTACTTCGAGAAGGACAACGACGCGTCCGAGGGCTCGAAGGGCGACTTCATCTTCCGCGAATGCGACGAGGAGGGCAACGAGATCGTGTCCATCATGTTCGAGATGAAGAACGAGTCCGACGATTCGTCGCATCGTCACAAGAACGAGGACTTTTTCAAGAAGCTGGACGCCGACCGCAGGAAGAAGGGGTGCGAGTACGCGGTGCTGGTCACGTTGCTGGAGCCGGAAAGCGAGCTGTACAACCAGGGCATCGTGGATGTGTCGTACCGCTTCGAGAAGATGTACGCCATTCGCCCGCAGTTCTTCCTGCCGATGATCTCCATCCTGCGCAACGCGGCGTTGAACTCGATGGCGTACAAGGCGGAGCTGGCGGTGGTGCGCAACCAGAACATAGACATCACGAAATTCGAAGAGCAGATGGAAACGTTCAAAAGCGGTTTCGCGCGCAATTACGATCTGGCCAGCCGCAAGTTCCAGACGGCCATCGACGAGATCGACAAGACCATCCTGCACTTGCAGAAGACCAAGGACGCCCTCGTGTCGTCCGAGAACAACCTGCGCCTGGCGAACAACAAGGCCCAAGACCTCACCATCAAGCGCCTGACCAGGAACAACCCCACCATGAAAGCGGCCTTCGAGGCGCTGGCCGAGGAGAAGGATGACACGCAGCCGTGATTCGTCTATATCGTGAAAATATGCTAGTATATTTTCACGATATAAGGAGGTTTTCATGGCGACACCCGCTGAGCTGCTAGACAACATGGTGCCTGTTTCGGCGTTCAGCCGGGGCAAGGCCGCGCAGGCTTTCTCGTCGGCGTCTAATTCCACGCCCGTCATCGTGTTGAAGAACAATGCACCGTATCGCGTTATCACGACGCCGGACGAGTACGCCTATCTCTCGGAGGTCGAGGCCGACATGGTGCTTATGGCCGAAGCGATGGCGCGGTTGACGGCGAATCAGGATGCAGGATCCGTCCCTGCGGAAGAGGTGTACGCCGAGCTGGGCATCGCGCTTGAGGATGTTGACGCCATCGAAGACGTGGAGCTGGCGTGATGTGGGAGCTGTCGTTCCTTCCCGAAGCTCGGGAGGATCTTCGCGCATTGGACGGATCCCAGCGTATACGCGTGGTGAAGGCGATCGCCAAAGTGCAGTCGAATCCTCTTCCCTCATCCGAAGGGGGATACGGAAAACCTCTTGGGAACAAGCGCTTGTCCCAGTTGAGCGGCCTGATGAAAGTGAAATTGAAGTCGGATGGCATCCGGATCGTGTACAAGCTTGAGCGCATCGAGCATGCCATGCGCATCGTCGTGATTGGGGTTCGCTCCGATGATGCGGTATACCGCGAAGCCCAGAAACGGCGGGAGTCGCACGGATTGTAGACGGGGTGGGCGCTATGCGGGACGATTTCACGACGAAGGAGCGCACGGGCGCGGGGACGGGGGAGGTGCTCGCGCGGCTCGGGTACGCGCTGGTGGGCGCGCTCGTCGCCGTGCTGGTTTCGGCGATGATGTCGCTGGTGCCGTGGCCCGCGGACGACACGCTGTTTCCCGTGTACGTCAACGCATCGGTCATGGGGGCGACGCTCATGCTATGGGCGTCGTTCAAGCCTTCGCGCGGTTCGGCCGGCGCGGTAGCTGCCGAGGCGCTCACGGTGTTCGTCACCGTGCTTGTTGTGCAGATGGTCGGCAGCTGCCTGCAGTCGCCGAGCTTGTTCGGCCTCTATCCCAATCCTCTTTCATGGGTATGGGATCATGCGATCTTCATGCTGTACAGCGGGCTTGCCCTCGTTTTGCCGATATCCTGGGCGCTCGGCAGCAACGAGCGGTGGGCGCGGCGCTCGTTCAAACGGGTCCTCGGCGAGCTTGCGTTCGTCCTGGCGGCATGGGCGCTCGCTGCAAGCGGCGTCCTTGATTCGGCTCATTCGCTGATCGGCTTCATGGTGCAAGGCCTCGTCTTCGTCGCGTCCGCGCTTGCCACGGCGGCGGTGTTCCAGCGGCTGGCGTGCGCACTGGTCGGGCGCTACCGTGCGGTAGAGGAGCAGTCTGCGCCCCGGCCGAGACATGCGCCGCCCGTTTCCGAGCCCCGGCGTCCCGCGCCGCGCGCGAACCTGCGTGCGGCGTGCATCGCGTTGCTCGTCGGATCGGTGGGCGTCAGCGTGTGCGCGCTCGCATTCTTCTTCGTTTGCCAGAAGCAGGCGGCGGCTCAGGGTTTGGAGCTGCGCAACATCGTTTACGACATCCCGACCGCTTGCGTGCTGGTCACGTGTTTCGTCGCGATCCCGTTCGTCTTGGTGGGAACGCTGAGAGGATCCGGCAAGGATTATCGCTTGGCGGGGTATGCCGCGCTTTGCGCGATCGTGCTGCTGCCGGTCATGCTGTTATCCACGTTTCGGCTGGAATCTCCCGAAGAAACCGACCTCGGCGGCGGCGCCATCGAAGTGGTCACGCCTGAATGGTTCGATACGCCGCGCGTGGAATACGCGACGTCCGAAGGCCCCTTGTTCATGAGGATGCTGTCGAACGCACGCCTCTCGTCGACATCGGACGAGGGGCAGCCTCTTCCTCCCGTACGATCGGGCTACTCGTACCACAATACGGGCAACATCGTCTCCATCGACCACGAGGCGCTCGTGCTCGTGCTGGCGATAACGCAATCCACCGAGGATATCGCGACGGGAACGCAGGTGTCGGTCGATTGCGCGTCTACCGAGCACTTCGACGTACCGTTCGACGAGCTGGCGGTGGGCGATAGCGTGCAGATCCGCTCCACTGAGGCTCATACCGACGGCGCCATCGTTGCGCAGAAGGTGTTCGGTCCGGCGCGCGATCTGGTGCCCGAGCAGCAGGGGCGCGTCGAGGAAGAAACGCTCGACGACATCCTCGCGTCGTACGACTGCGGCTATACGGTGTCGGGCACGGTGACGTCGGCCGTCGAGGAGAACGGGTTCCCGTTTCGCGTGGACGACGGGGGCGGCTTCATCGAGAACGGCACGGAGCTGCGCGTGTCCACCGCATTCGTCGAGCGCCGCCTGTACGGCATGAAGGGCCTGCAGTGGTGGATGGACGGCGTGATCGTCGGCTTCTCGGACCTGCCGGCCGAGGGCGTGCTGCGCGCGAAGGTGATCGTGGGCAACGACGACACGTCATCCGACTACTGGGAGAACATGCCCGCCTCGTAATGCGCTACAATGGCGAACGTGATCCAGTTCCGAACAGTTGCGAAGGAGGCTTCGTTGACCGCCGATTGTCCAGAAGACTTTCCGTACGAGGCGAAGCCCGAGCTTCGCGACCCCGCTGTGCGCGAGGGCTATTGGCGCGTTGCGATGGGCTTGCAGGAGGTCGACGGGCTGAAGCCTTCTCCGTATCTGCGCGATCTCGCTCGAGAGCACGTGAGCGGCGTGCGCGGGCTGGACGAGACGGGCAGCATGATTCGCGCCTACCACGCGCGACAGAAGGCGGATGGGCGCGACGAGGCTGCGGGGGAGCGCGAAGCCGACCTCGTGAGCCAGCGCATCGTCGAGCTGCTGGCTTCGGGCGCGTTCGCGCTGGTACCCGATATGCTCGCCGTGATCCATGGCGCGTTGTTCCAGGATCTCGATGCGGCGACGTATCGACCCGGCGAGTATAAGACTGAAGCGCTGCAAAAGCGCGAGTTCGTGCTGAACGGCGACAGCGTGGTGTACGCCGATCCCTCGTTGATCGAGCGCTCGCTGGCATTTCTATTCGACGAGGAGCGGTCGCACGTCTACGGCATCGAGTTCGACGAAGCTCAGCTCGAACATCTCGGCCGCTTTATCGCAAGGTTGTGGCAGGTTCATCCTTTCGTCGAGGGCAATACGCGGACGACGGCGGTGTTCGCGGTGCTCTACCTGCACGATCTGGGCTTCGATATGGACAACGAGCCGTTCGAGCGGCATGCTCGGTACTTTCGCGATGCGCTCGTGCGCGCGAACTACCGCAACGCGAAAGCGGGCGTCCTGCCCGACCTTCGCTTCGTCGTGCGGTTCCTCGACAACCTGCTGAACGAAGCCGAACACGAGTTGCGCTCGCGCGATCTTGCGTGCAAGGCGTTGTTCGACGACCCCTCGTTTTTGCGCAACGTCGATCCGTCGCAAGCGATCAGCTTGTAGGGAAGCCCTCCCGTTTCCCGTCGCGCAGCGTCTCCTCTACGAGGCGCTGGAGGTTCGCGGCGAAGCGCTCGCGATCGTCGTCTTCGAAGGCGGCGGGACCCTTCGTCCGGCCGCCCTGGCGGCGCACTTTCTTCTCCTCGTGGCGGATGTGCATGTCGAGGTCGATGGTGGTCAGCGTGTACACGCGCCCGCGCACGCCGATGGCCCGGGCGTGCCGTCCCAGCGCCATGGCGGCCAGCCCGATGTCCTGCGTCACCACGATGTCTCCGGGTTCCAGCTCCTGCACGATGGCGAAGTCGGCCGCGTCGGCGCCGATGCCCACGGGCAGCGTGTCCACCCAGAACCCGTCGCGGGGCTCGCGCGGATCTCCGCGCCTGATGTGCCGAGCAAGGTTCTGCGTCGCGTTGCCCGCAACGACCGCGGGCAACGCGTTCTTGCGCGCAACGGCCAGGGTTTCGGACGTGACCGGGCAGGCGTCGGCGTCGATGTAGATCGTCGGTCTCATGGGCTCGCTTTCTTTCGGAAGATTCCAGTATACGGTACGGCAGCCTGAACGAGGCGCGATCGTGCGCGTCAATGCGTCGGAACGGTGTCCGAAATGTGCGCAGACGGTGATCGGCGGGCCCCGTAGACATTTTATTGAGAAATGCGTCTTAGATTCTTTCCGTTTGATAGTGGAAGCTGCGGGAGGATCAGCATGAGGAGCGAGAACGAGTTTTTACGCGCAGTCGAGCAGCAGGTGCGCGAACATCCGCAAGCGCCTGCCCACAAGGCGCCGAACGGCCTGACGACCACGTACGCCGAGCTATGGGAGGCCTCCGATCGCATTGCCGCCGCCTTGGCGGCCCGCACGGAGAAGCGACAGCCGGCGGTGGTGCTCGGCCACAAATCCGCATGTATGATCGCAGGGTTTCTCGGCTGCCTTAAAAGCGGGCATGCGTTCGTCCCCGTAGACACGGAGATGCCCCTTACGCGTCTCGCGGACATCCTGTCCCAGCTCGGGGAGACGCTCGTGGTGGTTACCGAGGACATGCCCGATGCCCTGGCGTGCGCGCTGCCCGAGTCAGACGTGCTCGATGCGCGCGCGGCCGTCGCCGCAGCGGGCAGCCCCTTCGTCGTCCCCGATCGCGCGAGCTGGGTGACGGGCGACGAGACGCAGTACCTCATCTTCACGTCCGGCTCCACGGGTCGCCCGAAGGGCATCGAGGTCGGCGCGGACAACGTTGCGCGCTTCATGGACTGGGTTTGCACGTTTCCCGTGATCCGCGAGGGCGGGCGCGTATTCCTGGACCAACCGCCGTACTCGTTCGACCTGTCCGAGTACGAGGTGGTGGGCGCGCTCGCCACCGGCGGCTGCCTGCACGCCGTCGAACGCGAGGAGACCGAAGATCTGCGCGCGCTATTCGCCGACCTACGCGATTCGGGCGTGGAAGTGTGGACGTCCACGCCGTCGTTCGCCGACCTGTGCCTGGCCGACCGCAGCTTCGACGAAGCCCTGCTGCCCGACGTGCGCCTGTTCCTGTTCTGCGGCGAGGCCCTGCGCCGCTCCACGGCTGCGGCTCTGCGCGAGCGGTTCCCTCGTGCCCGCATCGCGAACACGTACGGTCCCACCGAGTCGACCGTGGCGGTCACCTACGTCGAGATCGGCGATTCGGAGCTGGTTGACGAGCGCCCGCTCCCCGTCGGCCGTCCGCGCCCCGGCACCGAGCTGCGCATCGTCGACCCCGAGACGGGCGCCCCGTGCGAGGCCGGGCGGATCGGCGAGATCGTCATCGTGGGCGACACGGTGGCCAAAGGCTACTTCCGCAACCCCGAGAAGACGGCGGCGGCCTTCTTCGACGCGACGCTTGTCGACGGCACGCCCGTGCGTGCCTACCGCACGGGCGACGCGGGCCACCTCGACGAAAGCGGCATGCTGTACTGCGACGGTCGTTTCGACTCGCTCGTGAAGGTGAACGGCTTCCGTATCGAGCTTGCGGACGTGGAGGAGAACCTTGGCGCGCTGCCGCTCGTGAAGCAGGCGGCGGTCGTGCCCGTGCGTCGCCGCGAGCGCGTGGCGTACCTGAAGGCGTGCGTGGTGCTGCGCGAGCGTCCTGCAGGCAGCGACTTCGAGATAGCTCGTCTCATCAAGGCTCGGCTGGCCGAGCGCGTGCCCGGCTACATGGTGCCGCGATCGGTGGCGCTCGTGGGCGAGCTGCCGCTGACCTGCAACGGCAAGGTGGACCGCAAGGCGCTGGCCGAGGCATGAGGCATGGCGATCATCGATGACGTTCTACGCCGACCCCAGCTTCTTCATGCTCTTGGCGCTGGCCGTGGCGGGCGCCGCCTTCCTCGGATTGCGCGAGAAGCCGATCGCGCGCTACGGTATGGTCGCATCGGCCGCGTTCTTGGCGTGTTTGTTCTGCAAGGATCTGCCGGGTCTCGCCGTGGCGGCGTTGTTCGTGGCGACGGCGACGCTTTCGACGCGTTGGGTGTTGGCCAGCCCTCGCTCGAACGGGCGCTTCGCCGTCGCGTTCGCGCTCATCCTGTTGCCGCTCCTCTCGGCGAAGGCGGGCGCGGTGTTCGACCAGAACCTGCTGGGCTTCATGGGCGTGTCCTACATCACGTTCAAGGCGCTGCAGGTGCTGTTCGAGGTGCGCGACGGCGTCATCGAGGAGCTGGGCCTGTTCGACTACCTGTACTTCCTGCTGTTCTTTCCGGTGTTCACCTCGGGCCCCATCGACCGTTCGCGCCGATTCGCCGAGGATGCGCGCAAGGTGCGCTCGTGCGACGAGTACGCGGGCCTCTTGGCGCGGGGCATCCTGCTGCTTCTGGTCGGGCTCGTGTACACCTTCGTCATAGCCGTCTGGCTGCACCGCTTCTATGCGCCGACAGCTTGGGGAACGGGGCCTTTCCTCGCCGAGCTGGGCGTGCAGGTGCGAACGGCGTACGTGTACGGGCTGTACCTGTTCTTCGACTTCGCGGGCTACAGCCTCATGGCCATGGGCGCCAGCTACTGTTTCGGAATCCGGACGCCGCGCAACTTCCGCGCGCCGTTCGCGGCCGTGGATATCAAGGACTTCTGGAACCGGTGGAACATCACGCTGTCGTTCTGGCTGCGCGACTTCGTGTTCATGCGGTTCTCGCGCTTGGCGCTGAGGCGCCGTTGGTTCGACAGCCGGCTGGCCGTCGCATGCTGGGGCTTCGTGTTCGACATGGCCCTTATGGGCGCTTGGCATGGCCTCACGGTCAACTACTTGCTGTACGGCCTGTTTCACGGCCTGCTGCTAGCCGGCAACGAAGCGTTTCAGAAGAAGTCGAAGTTCTACAAGTCCCATAGGAAGGCCCCCGCGTTCAAGGCGCTGTCCTGGTTCGTCACGCTGCAGTTGGTGATGTTCGGGTTCGCGCTGTTCTCGGGGCAGATCGCGATGCTCGTGAAAGGAGCGTTCAATGGCTGATATGACGTACGAGGAGCTTGAGGAGAAGATGCTGGACATCCTCGAAGAGGTGTGCGGCGACGACGAGGTGCGCACGAACCGCGACGAGGACCTGTTCGCGCTGGGGCTGCTGGACTCCATGGGAGCCATCGAGCTTTTGGTGGATATCGAGGACGTCTTCGGAGTGTACATTGCCCCCACGGAGGTGGAGCGCGACGAGATGAACACGGTGAACCTCATCATCCACCAGGTGGAGATCAGACTGTAGCGATATGGCGAAGCGCTCGAACATACCGGGGGCAGCGCCCGCGTCCAAACGGGCGCGAACCGGCGTGCGTCTGCTGCGCGGCGTGCTCGCGGGGCTGTTGGCCGCCGCGCTCGGGTTGGCGGGCGTCTGCGCGATGCTGCCTGCACAGACCGCCTACGATCCGGCACGCCTCTACGATTACGTGTACTCGGGCACGAAGTCGCAGAGCGTGCCCTTCACCACGGCGTCGATGAGCGACGACGGCCATCTTGCGTTCGGCTCGTCGGAGTTCTTCATCTCGAAGGACAAGGTGGCGCAATGCCCGCAGGCGGTGTTCGGCGAGAACGTGACGGGCGTCGATCTGACCTACGTGGGCGAGGCGTACGACCAGAGCCTGTGGCAGGCAATCGCCGCAGGCGCGTACGCCGGCGAAGCGAAGAACAAGAAGGTGATGATCGTCGTGTCGCCCCAGTGGTTCTTCAAAGGGAACGGCGACCAGGGCAAGTTCGCTTCGAAGTTCTCCTACGAGCTGTACCGCCGGTTCGCGAACAACCCGAGCATCTCCGGTGAGACGAAGGCCTACGTGCGCTCGCGCGTGGAGGCGCTGGGCGTGGACGCGAAGACCACGGCGGCCGCCAACCGCGACACCGTGCTGGACGCAGCGAACGACGCGGCCACGGCGTTCGCCGACGACCTGCGCACGCGCAGCCGGCTTCCGGGCATCATCGCGGGCGCGCCGCTCAAAAGCACCGTCCGCGCCGCGGGCACGTCCACCGGCGAGCCGGATTGGAACGCGCTGCTGAAGCAGGCGGATGCATCGGGCGACGCCGCCTGCACCACGAACGACTTCGGCATATACGACGCGTACTGGCAGAAGAACTCGGGCTATCACGTGGAGCGCGGGCAGAACTTCTCGCAGGCTGACGAAGAGTACGCCGATCTCGCCTGCTTCCTGCGCGTGTGCCGCGAGGCAGGGCTCGAGCCGCTCGTGACCATCCTTCCGGTGCATGGTGCCTGGTACGACCGCGAGGGCGTTGCACACGCCGAGCGCCAGGCGTACTACGAGCGCATCCGCGGGCTGTGCGACGACGCCGGGGCCGCCTACGCCGACTTCTCTAGCTGCGAATACGAGAAGTACTTCCTGTGCGACACGGTGCATCCCGGCTGGCGCGGTTGGGTGCGCATAGAGCAGGCGTTCTACGACTTCGTCCACGATCGCGACGACGCGTTTCTCGGCGGCGGCCGGTTCGGTGCGGCCGAGGGACTGGACGCGGCGGGAAACGCGGGCGCTTCGCTGGCCGGCGTGGGCGGAAACGCCGGGGACGGCGGCTCGGGCGGGAGCGCATCGTGATGGCGCGCGCGAGAAGGCTGGCTGCCGCGGCGCGCGCTGCGGCGGAGGCGCGCCCGGCGCTGCTCGGCGCGGCGGCCGCGCTGGCGGTGGTTGCGCTGGCGCTGGCGCTGGGGTGGTTCGTGGTCTTCTCGGGGCTGAGCGAGCCGGTGCAGTTCGTGTACAGCAGCTTCTAGCATGGGACGCCGGAGCGAAAGACCGATGCGCGGTATCGTCGCGGCCGCGGTGGCGGCGGCTTTGGCCGCATGCGCGCTTCTGCTGCCGTCCTGCGCGTCGGGGGAGGCGACCGTCCTGCCGCTTGCAGGCGGCGAGGCGGCCGTGTCGGAGGACGGCGCGGCGAGCGAGGCCGAGTCCGGAGGTGCGACCGAGGCGAAGGCTTCGGACGACCCGGAGGATCCCGGCGACGCGGAGGCGTCCGCCGCCGATCTCGACGAGGCCGACGAAGGGGCGTCTCCCGAAGGGCTCGAGCCTACGGGCGATGAGCTGGCCGCGCGCATGGACGCCTACTTGGCCGCGAACTTCCCGCGAGCGGGTGCGCCCGGGCTGGCGGTAGCGGTGGTGGATGCCGGCGGCGTGCGCTACCTGCGCACGTTCGGCGACTGCCCCGACGCGGACGCGCCTTTCGTCGTGGGCTCTCTCAGCAAATCGTTCACGGCGGTGGCCGTCATGCAGCTGGTTGAGCAGGGCGCGGTGGATCTGGACGCGCCCGCGTCGCGCTACGCCCCGGGCTACGACGTGCCCGACGAGGTGACCGTGCGCAGCCTGCTCAACCAAACGAGCGGGTTCGGCGCCTACGATTCGCTCGCGGAAGCCGCCGACGGCGAGCTGGGAGAGACGTTCGGGGCGTTCTCGTACGCGAACGCGAACTACGACCTGCTGGGGCGCGTGGTGGAAGGAGCCTCGGGCGAGGACTACGCTCGTTACCTGGATGAGCACGTGCTGGAGCCGCTCGGCATGGCTTCGACGACGGCCGATCCGGCGCGAGCGGAGGCGCTCGGCATGGTGCCGGGCCATCGCGACTGGTTCGGGCTGCCTGTGGCCGATGGGTTCCGGCATGCCCAAGGCGACGGCGCATGGGGCGGTCCCGCGTCGGGCTACGTGGCTTCCAGCGTGCGGGATATGGCCTCCTACCTGCGGATGTATCTAAACGGCGGCATGGGCGGCGACGGCGCGCGCGTGCTGTCCGCCGACAGCGTGCGGCGCATGTTCCTCGACCGCGTTCCCGACCCCGAGGGCGATACGTATTACGGCATGGGCTGGACGTCGTTCTCGTGGGACGACGGCGAGCTTGTGCTGTCCCACGACGGGCAGGTGGAGAACTACACTGCCAGCATGTGCCTGCTGCCCGAGCGCGGCATCGGCATCGTGGCGCTGAGCGACGCCAACGACAACGCGGGCGGCAACATCCGGTTCTTCGACCTGGTCGGCGGGGTGGTGTCGGTCGCCATCGGCGGGACGGGGCAGCCGATGGACGATGCGTGGACATGGGCGTGGCGCCAACGCGTCGACGTGCTGTACGCGAGCGCCCTGCTTCTCGCCGTCTCGCCGTTGCTGCTGACGGGTCGGTGGCGGCGCCGGCTTTCCGCAGCGTGCAGGGGAGGCGTCGCGCCGATCGTACGCGCCCGGTCGCTGCGCATGCTGCTCGTGCGAGGCGTCTTGCTGCACGTCGCGCTCCCCGCTTGCATCCTGGCGCTTCCTTTCGTCTGGGGCGTTCCGTGGCGCGACCTGCTGACGTTCTCCCCCGACGTGTCGACGGTGCTTCTGGCGAGCGCGGGGCTGCTCGTCGTCGCAGGCGCGGTGAGGCTGGCGGCGGCCGTAACGCTTCGAAACGACGAGCCGCCGCCTTCGATCATGCGGTAAGATAGCTCCCCTACGACGTGG
>NZ_WWRX01000009.1:44095-141296 GCF_009875575.1 Eggerthella sp. BIOML-A4
GCTTTCCGCAGCGTGCAGGGGAGGCGTCGCGCCGATCGTACGCGCCCCCACGCTGATCGATGGAAAGGGGAGTCGTGGAGATACTGGCGGTCATGGCGGCGGGCGTGCTCGTAGGGGCGACGGTGTTTCCTGCACGGCTCAAAGGGCTGAACGAGAAGCTGACGCTCGCGGCCACTGGACTGCTCATTTTCTCGATGGGGGTGCTGCTCGCCGGACGCGATTCGTTTCTGGAGGAGCTGGGCCAGGTGGGATGGGCCAGCATCCTGTTCTGCCTCGTGCCGGTGGCGTTCTCGACGATCGCCGTGTACGCGCTGACGAACCTGTTCATGTCCGACATCGCCCGGCGTCCGGCGGGCCGGCATGTGTCTGCGGCGCAGGACGATGCCGAGGGCGGCGCGGATGCGCGCGGCGAGGCCGTCATGATCGGCGTGGCGGTGGGAGCTCTCTCGCTGGGAGCGGCGTACGGCCTCTCGGGCGTCTCGCTCGCGCCGGTCGACCTTGTGGCCGATCATTCGGAAGCCGTCCTCTACGCGCTCATGTTCTTCGTGGGCATCAGCGTGGGCGGCAGCCGCGGCCTCTTGGGCAAGCTGCGCCAGTACCATGTGCGCGTGCTCATCATCCCGGCCGGCATAGTGGCCGGATCCGTGCTCGGCGGGCTCGTCTGCGCGCCGCTCGCGGGCATGTCGCTGCCCACGGGCGCCGCCGTGGCGTCGGGCCTGGGATGGTACAGCCTGGCGGGCGTCATGATGACCGACATCGCCGGAGCGCAGGTAGGCAGCATCACGTTCCTGGCGAACCTGCTGCGCGAGCTCGTGTCGTTCTTCAGCATCCCCTGGATCGCCAAGCATCTCAACTATCCCACGTGCATCGCGCCGGCCGGCGCCACAAGCGAGGACACCACGCTGCCCATGCTCATCCGCTGCACGAACGGCGAGACCGTCGTGCTCTCGGTGCTGAACGGCGTCATCTGCTCCGCGCTGGTCCCCGTGCTGATCGAGGCGTTCCATCAATTCATGTAGGGAGCGGCGGTTTTTTCGTGCGCCGAATGCTTCGCGCGAAACATTTGTTCGGGAACATCTGTGCGTTTTCTGGTATACTGAACCCTATGGAACAAATGATCGACATGCAAGCGGAAAACCGACACGGCCTTCTCGGGGACGATGCGCCGCGCTTGAACGCGGCGCAGCGCGAGGCCGTCACGGCTACCGAGGGGTACGTGCGCGTGATCGCCGGGGCCGGCACGGGCAAGACGCTGGCGCTCGCGCACCGCTTCGCCTACCTGGTGAACGAGCTGGGCATCATGCCCGGCAACGTCCTGTGCGCCACGTTCACGAACAAGGCGGCAGGCGAGATGCGCCGCCGCATCCGGCGTCTTACGGGCGACAACGACACCGGCTACATCAACACGTTCCACGGCTTCTGCGTGTCGGTGCTGCAGGAGGACGGCCATGCGCTGCAGTACCCGAAGAGCTTTCTCGTGCTGGACAACGCCGACATCGATGCCATGCTGCAGGTTATCTACGAGGAGCGCGGGCTCACCCTGCGGGACATGACGTTCTCGAAGGCGCGCGACATGATCGAGATCATGAAACTGAAAGAGCGCCCGGGATACTACCGCGACATGCTGGCCATGCCGCTCGAAGGCCTGAGGCAGAAGTACCTCGACGCGACGGACGCGCGCGGCATCATCTTCTACGGCTACCTCTACCAGGAGAAGAAGTGCTTCGGGCTGGACTACAACGATCTCATCGTGTTCGTGCTGTACCTGTTCGAGCAGAACCCCGACATCCGGCTCAAATGGCAGAAGCGGCTCGAGTACATCATGGTGGACGAGTTCCAGGACATCGACGGCCTGCAGCACGAGCTCATGGAGGTGCTGGCCGGCTACCACAAGAACCTGTTCGTGGTGGGCGACCCCGACCAGACCATCTACACCTGGCGCGGGGCTGACGTGCGCTACCTGCTGGACTTCGACAAGCGGTTCCCCGGCACGCGCACCGTCATGATGTTGGAAAACTACCGGTCGGCGCCGCGCGTGGTGGCCGTCGCGAACTCGCTGATCGAGAAGAACCGCGAGCGCGTGCCGAAGCGGCTGGCGGCCATGCGCTCGGTTCACGGCCCCACGGTGTGGCGCCATGCCAAGAGCCCGGACGGCGAGGCCGCGTGGATCGCCCAGGGCGCCCTTGCGCTGCACGGCGAGGGCGTGGCGTACCGCGACATGGCGGTGCTCTACCGCGCCCATTACGCGTCGCGGCCCGTGGAAGAGGCGCTTTTGCGCGCGGAGGTACCGCATGCGGTGTACAGCGGCGTGCCGTTCTTCGGCCGCCGCGAGATCAAGGACGCGCTGTCGTACCTGCGCCTCGTCGCCTACCAGGACGACCTCGACTTCGCGCGCGTGGCGAATGCGCCCAAGCGCAACCTGGGTGCCCGGCGCATGGCGTTTCTGCGCGAGAAGGCCGACGAGCTGGGATGCAGCCTGTTCGAGGCGCTCGAGCGCTTCGTGGACGACGATCTGTTCAAGCGCACGAAGGCGCGCCAGCTGCTGCAGCTGGTCGACCGCTTCCGCTCGTCGTACGAGGGCCGGCCGGTGTCCGAGGTTCTGGCGGCCGTGCTGTCGGAAAGCGGCTACGAGCGCGCGCTGCGCACCGAGGGCAGCCAGGAGCGGCTCGACAACCTGGCCGAGCTAAAACAATCCGTATACGAGTTCGAGACGACGTGCGGGGAGGAAGTGACGCTTGAGCACTACCTGGCGCACACGGCCCTGCTCACGAACGCCGACGCGATGGACGACGCGCAGGACAAGGTGCGGCTCATGACCGTCCATGCGGCCAAGGGCCTCGAGTTCGCGCACGTGTTCCTCTGCTCGATGACCGAGGGCGTGCTCCCGTCGCGCAAGACCGACACGCCGCAAGGCATGGAGGAGGAGCGGCGGCTGGCGTTCGTGGCCATGACGCGTGCGCGCGACGGGCTGTACCTCACCGAGGCGGAAGGGCGCGGCCACGAGGGCGCGCCGCGCTATCCCTCGCGCTTCCTGCTGGACATCGACCCGGCGGCGCTCGAGTTCTCGAACAAGCCCGCCGAGCGCGAGCTCGACGACGCGCGCGCAGCCTACGCGCTCGCCGACCGGTGGATCGCCGACCTCGTCCGCGACGCGCGCTTCGCGGTGGGCGACCGCGTGACGCATGCGGCGTTCGGCTCCGGGCGCGTGCTGGCGGTCGATTCCCAGAAGCGCGCCTACGAGGTGGCGTTCGACGATCTGGACACGCCGCGCACCATCTCGTTCAAAGCCAAGCTCGAGCAAGCCTGACGAACCTCTTCCGCTCCGAGCTCCTTCGCGCTCGGCGTCCAAGCGCTCGCGACATACGCGGTTCGCGTCCTGCGCTGCCTCCTCGAGGGTCTGCTTCTGCACCCGAGCCCCGAATCCTGCTCGGCGGTCCGCATCGTACGCCTGGAGCCAACATCCGTTTCGCTGCAGCCATTCGCTCTTCTGCAAGATGTTTCACGTGAAACATTCGTTCGCTCATAGTCCGGGCGGGGTGCGGGCGAGGTACTGCGGGGAAGGGTGGCGCCTGCCGCGGGCTGTCCGCGCCGGCTGTCCACGCCCCGCTCGGCTGCGAGCGCTCCGCCAGCGCTGGTTTTCGGGCCGGTTCTGCAAGTTTTTCGACTTCGTGGCAAGCAGCTTCCGAGGACCGGCTTATTCACCGGGCGTTTTGCGTCTACATCGGGAAGGAGCGACCGGGCATCGAGAGGCGCCGAGGCTAAACCCCCGGTCGCGAACGACGTCCTTTGCCACGAAGTCGAAAAACTTGCACGGGCGGCCCTGTTTCCCGCTTCCGCAGCCTTCGCTCCCGTGCGATCCGGGCAAACTCCCCCGGACGCCGCCGCGGTCCGACGTCCCCGGCCGGAGGGAGAGGCGCACTGCATGATCGAGGATTGTGCGTTAAACAAGGAGTCGGAACATTCGTTCGCATGGTATACTGTCGGTGGCGAAAGGAGGAGGCATGCGGCGGATCGCCATGATCGGGTTTGCTCTGGCGACGGTCTCGGTGCTGCTCGCCGGGTGCGCGGCGGAGTCGTCGCAGGAGCCTCTGTACACCACGGTCGACACGCCGTACTACGACGTCATGCTGCCGACGTCGCTCTTTTCGTCGCTTGCGGTCGATTATGACGACTCGTACCGTTTGGACGGGGACACGGGGGAGGGCATCGGGTTCTGCGTTTCCGTGTGCGACGAGGGCACGGAAGAGCCGCTCTGGTACGTGCTGTGCGCCACGTCTTCGTACGGTCCGGACCCCGGCTTTCCGCGCACGGTGGACAAAGGCGCTCCTTCCGCATGGCCCGCAGCGCACGTGTACGTGTCGCAGCCGATCTTCCCATTCGACGCTCCCGACCGCGTAGCCGTCTACGCCCGCTACGTCGCCGTGAAGTAGTAGCACTGCCGAGGATGTGTCATGTGAAGCATCCATTCGTGTGCGTGGCATGTTGCCGCATCGGATTGCCGATAGGGGAATGCCGTGCCGTTCCCGACCGGATTCGTCGGCGGTGCGCTCGGCGAAACGCCTTCCGCGATCCGTCTCTCTTCTGCAAACCGCGTGGAGCGAACGTGCGCTCAGGGGAACGCTTGTGCGGTTTGCTATACTGGCCGCATGGACGATCTCAACGAAACCACTCAAAGCAAGCGCCCGCTCGACGAAGGGCTTCTCGCATTCGACGGGGCTCCTGCGCCCGCTGACGCTTCCGCATCCGACGATGCTTCCGCGCCCGGCGACGGGGCGGCTGCATCGGACGCCGTGCTCGGCATGCCCGATGCGGGCGGCGTCGAGCGCCTGACGGGCGACGCCTCGCTCCACGCGGGGGAGCTGCGCGACGACGAGCGCCTCGAACGCGAGGGCCGCCGCCGGCCATCGCTCGAACGCGCTGCGCGCGAGCACGACGCCGACGCCGCGCGCGCCGAAACCGGCCAGCGCGCCAAGCTCGAGCGCATCAAGGAAGAGCTGAACAGCGTGCCCACGCTGCCGGGAGTGTACCTTTGGAAGGACAAATCAGGCCAGGTCATCTACGTGGGCAAGGCCAAGCAGCTGCGAGCCCGCATGCGCCAGTACGTGAACTTCCAGGACGAGCGCGCGAAGATCCCTTTGCTGGTCGACCAGATCGACAGCTTCGACTACATCGTGGTGGAGAACGAGCACGAGTCGCTCGTGCTGGAGAAGAACCTCATCAACCAGCACGCGCCGTTCTTCAACGCCGACTTCAAGGACGACAAGTCCTACCCGTTCATCGCGCTCACGAAGGGCGACGTGTTCCCTGCCATTAAGTACACGCGCGAGAAGCACCGCGCGGACACCAAGTACTTCGGTCCCTACACCGACAGTCGCGCCGCCCGCGACATGGTGGACATCGCCCGGCGCGTCGTGCCCCTGTGCGCCACGTCGTGCGCCGATTGGCGCCAGCTCAAGCGCCGTTTGGAGAAGGACCCGCTCGCTCTCATGTCGCACGACGCCCGCCCGTGCTTCGACGCGCACGTGGGCCTGGGCCCCGGCGCCTGCTGCGGCGGCATCACGCCCGAGGAGTACCGCGTCCACGTCAAGCGCATCGAGCGCTTCCTGTCGGGCCAGCACCGCGAGTTCGTCGACGAGCTGCAGGCCGAGATGCAGGAGGCGGCGGCCGAGCTGGACTTCGAGCGCGCCGCGCGCATCAAGGCGCGCATCGACACCATCAACAGCCTCACTGACAAGCAGCATGCGGTGTCAACGCGCAACCTCGACGCCGACGTCGTGGGCCTGTTCCGCGAGGAGACGGTGGCCGGCGTGCACGTGTTCATGGTGCGCGAAGGCCGCATCATCAACTCCAACGAGTTCGTGCTCGACCGCGGCAAGGACGTGCCCGACGACGACCTCCTGCACATGTTCCTGCTGCGCTACTACGACGCCACCACGTCCATCCCGCACGAGGTCATCCTGCGCGACGAGCCCGAGGACAAGGCCGCCATGGAGGCATGGCTCACCGAAAAGCTGGCCAGCGCCTACGGGGCGAAGGTTCGCATCACCGCGCCGCAGAAGGGCGAGAAGGCCGAGCTCGTGGGCATGGCCGAGACGAACGCGAAGCACACGCTCATGCGCTACAAGGTGCGCACGAACTACGACGACAAGCGCATCAACAACGCGCTTTTGCAGCTGGAGAGCGCGCTGGCCCTCGACGAGCCGCCCATGCGCATCGAATGCTTCGACATCTCCACCATCCACGGCTCCTACACGGTGGCCTCGATGGTGGTGTTCACGAACGGCAAGCCCGACAAGAACCAGTACCGCCGCTTCAAGATCAAGACGCCGCTCGACGAGGCGAACGACTTCCTGTCCATGCAGGAGGTGATGGGCCGCCGCTACGCGCCCGAGCGCATGGCCGACGAGCGCTTCGGCAGCAAGCCCGACCTCATCATTCTCGACGGCGGCAAGCCGCAGCTGTCGGCGGCGCTCGAGATGTTCGAGCGGATGGGCATCGACGACATCGCGATGTGCGGTCTGGCCAAGCGCGACGAGGAGCTGTTCGTGCCCTGGCAGGACACGGGGCCGGTGGTGCTGCCCAGCGGCTCGGCGTCGCTGTACCTCGTGAAGCAGGTCCGCGACGAGGCGCACCGCTTCGCCATCACGTTCCACCGCGAGCTGCGCGGCAAGGGCATGACGGCCTCCATCCTCGACGACGTGACGGGCATGGGGCCGGTGCGCAAGAAGGCGCTGCTGAAGGCGTTCAAGTCGTTCAAGAACCTGAAGAGCGCCACGCTCGAAGAGATCAAGGAGGCGCGCGTCGTCCCCGTCGAGGTGGCCGAGGAGCTGTACCGGGTGCTGCAGCAGTATAATAGGGAGCGGAAAGACGAGCGCGTGGTGGGCGGCGAGGCCGGAGAGGCCGCCTGCCCGCCCGCAGGCGAGGGCCCGGCGGCGGTCGAATCCGCCGCGGTGGACGCGGCGGTCGAGGCCGCCGTGCAGGGCGAACGCGCGCGCACGGACACGGAAGGATAGCGCTATGAGCGAAGAAACCGCAGGCAAGACGGCAGACCAGTCCGTCGATCTGCAGCATATGCCCGAGCTGGTCATCGTCACCGGCATGAGCGGCGCCGGGCGCACCGAGGCCATGCACTCGTTCGAGGATCTCGGCTACTTCTGCGTGGACAACCTGCCGTCCAGCCTGATCGGCAATCTTTTGGAGCTGACCGGCATGCCCGGCCAGCCCGACGAGAAGCGCCGCCTCGCCGTGGTGTGCGACGCGCGCAACCGCGACTTCTTCGCGAGCCTCGCCGGCGAGCTCAAGAAGTTGAAGGGCCTGGGCATCGACTACCGCATCCTGTTCTTGGACGCCGCCGACGAGAAGCTCGTCGCGCGCTACAAGTCCAGCCGACGCCGCCATCCGCTGTGCGCCGACGGTGCGTCCATCGCGCAGGGCATCGAGCGCGAGCGCGACCTTCTGTTCGAGGTGCGGGAGAACGCCCATCACGTCATCGACACCACGTCCATGCTGCCGCCGCAGCTGCGCTCGACCATCCGCGCGCTGTTCGCGCCGGGCGAGGAGCGCGCGGGCCTGTCCGTCACCGTGTACTCGTTCGGCTTCAAGCACGGAGCGCCGCTTGACGCCGACCTGGTCATGGACGTGCGCTTCCTGCCGAACCCCTACTACGAACCGCAGCTGCGCAGCCTCACGGGCCTCGACAAGCCGGTCAGCGACTTCGTGCTGTACCGCCCCGAGACCGAAGAGTTCCAGGAGAAGTGGCGCGCGCTTCTGGATTGCGTCATGCCCGGCTACGTGGCCGAGGGCAAACAGCAGCTGGCCATCGCCGTGGGATGCACGGGCGGCCAGCACCGCAGCGTCGCGCTGGCCGAGTCCACGGCCGACTACCTCAAGGCGAAGGGCTACCGCGTGAGCATCGCGCACCGCGACCTGTCGCTGGCCGAGGGCGCCGACGCCTCGGCGCGCTCCGGTGCCGCTGCAGGCCGGTAGGGGAGCGACCATGGTTGCCCGTCCGTTCTCCCACGACCCCTCGGCTACGGCGGCGTTCGCCGCACTGCGCGAATCGCAGCCCGTCGTCGCGCGCGACGAGCGCTTGCGCGTCGTCGTCATCGGCGGCGGCACCGGCGCGCCCGTGTCCATACGCACGCTCCTGTCCATGGGACTGGATACGAGCGCCGTCGTCGCCATGGCCGACGACGGCGGCTCCACCGGCATCCTGCGCGAGGAAGCCGACGTCACGCCGCCGGGCGACGTGCGCAAGTGCATCGCCGCAATGGCTGCGGACCCGAACGACCCTTTGACCAAGGCGTTCAAGTACCGCTTCTCGTTCGCTCGCAACCACACGCTGGGCAACCTCATGCTGTCTGCGCTCGAGGATGCGGCCGGGTCGTTTCCCGAGGCCATCTCCATCTGCGAGCGGCTGCTGGATGCGCGGGGGCACGTGTATCCCTCCACGCTCGATCGCGTGACGCTCACGGCTCGCACGCGCGACGGCCGCTCCCTCGAGGGGCAGGCCGTGGCCTGCCATTCGCGCACGGCGCTCGAGCGGGTGGGCCTGCGCGCCGCGCACGAGGTGGTGCCCTACCAGCCGGCGCTCGAGGCTATCCGCGAGGCCGACCTCATCGTTCTGGGCCCGGGCTCGCTGTTCACGTCCATCATCCCGAACCTGCTCGTGCCCGGCGTGGTGGATGCGATCCGCGCGTCGAAGGGTTCCACGCTGTTCGTGTGCTCGCTTGCCGACATGCAGGGGGAGACCTGGGGTCTCACCGCGCGCGAGCACGTGGAGGCGCTCATGGACCACGGCACGCGCGGGCTGCTGGATTACGTGCTGGTGCATACCCCGGTCTCGCTGCGCCCCGACAGCCCGGCCACGGGCGTGTTCACCGCTGTGACGGGTGCCGACTCGGAGCACGCCTCCACTGCCGACCTCGACGATCTCGTGCTGTCCGGACGCATCCGCCCCGTGCGCGTATGCTACCAGGACGTGCAGGCCATCCAGGCGCAGGGGCCGGTGGTCATTGCGCGCAACCTCGTCGATCCCATTCATCCAACCTGGCACGATCCTGCTGCCTTGCGCGATGCGTTTGCGGGGGTGTTGAAGCTATGTCGTTCACGGCGGAGGTAAAGGACGAGCTGGCTCGCGTCCCTCCCACGTGCTCGCACTGCGAGAAGGCGACGCTGGCCGCGCTCGTGCGCATCGAGGGAACGCTGTTCTTCAGCGGCCAGGGAAAGTACCGCATCGAGATAGCAACCGACGTGCCGTCCGTGGCGCGCCTCATCATCAAGCTGCTGCACGAGCTGTACCATCTCGAGACGAACCTCACGGTGCGCCGCAGCGTGCTGCACAAGACCCCGAACTACCTCATCGAGGCTCCTTCGCAGCCCCGCCTCGCGCCGGCTCTCGTCGACATGGGGGTTCTCTCGCCCGATGGAGGCTTGGAGCTTGGCCTCAAGCCCGACCTCGTGGAGAAGCAGTGCTGCACGGCGGCCTACCTGCGCGGCGCGTTCCTCGGCAGCGGCTTCGTGTCCGACCCGCGCGGCGACTTCCACTTCGAGATCACCGTGGAGAGCGAGGACCTGGCCGGAGGCCTGGTCGACCTGCTCGACCGCAAAGGCATCCGCGCGCGCGTCATGCAGCGACGCAGCTCCTACATGGTGTACCTTAAAAGCGGCAGCGCCATCCTGGAGTTCCTCGCGTTCGCCGGCGCGCACCAGAGCGCGCTCGCCATGGAGAACGCGCGCGTCATCAAGAGCGTGCGCAACGACGTGAATCGCATGACGAACGCCGAGATCGCGAACCAGGCCAAGGCCGCGAACGCCTCGGTCGACCAGCTGTACGCCATCCGCGTGGTGCTCGAGGCGCACGGCATGGAGAACCTGCCGCCGGCGCTGCAGGACTTCATCAAGCTGCGCGTGACCTATCCCGACGCCACGCTCAAGGAGCTGGGCGAGCGCGCGAACCCGCCCTTGTCGAAATCCGCCGTGTACCACCGCGTCCGCCGCATCGAGCAGATGGCGAAGGAGGCGCAAGGCTAGGAGGCTTCAGCCGGAAGACGGAGACGCTCGGTGCAGGATGCGCTAGCTCTCGAGCGGCCCCAGGAAGAACATCGTGAATGTGGACTCGGCCACGAGCCTGCCGCGCTCGTCGACGATGGCGCAGTGCGCCACCGACGTGCTGCGGCCCTTGTGCGAGGTGTCGGCGCTCACGGTGAGGCGCTGCGGGCGTACGGCGCGGACGAAGTTCGTCGCGCAGGAGACGGCCACGTTGCTCTCGCCGTAGGCGTACGTCGCCATGCCGGCGGCGATTTCCAGCATGGTGGACACGAAGCCGCCGTGGATGCAGCCGTGGTAGTTCAGCACGTTGTCCGGCACGTCGATCTCGTAGCGCACGCTGCCCGGCGAAGAGGCGAGGATGCGGATGCCCTCGAGCTCCTTTTGCGCCGGCACGTTGCCCATCAGCTTCTCCACGGTTTCCTGCGGTACTGCTTCCATGCTGCTCCTTCGGTCGGACGTGCGTCTACGGGCACCTTACCGCAGCCGTCGGCTGTGCGACACGGACGGATCGGGCGAACTGGCCGATGCTGGGAGAAGCGCGCTGCTGTACGGCGCGCACCGGGTGCGGAGCCCCTCGGCGAGCGGTGTGAAACTTCTGTGAATGGCCTGTTCGGTTGCTTTTTTTATACGGCTGCCAGATAAGGCTTGCAGCATCTGGGCGGCTACCGCTATGATCGGGGCGTTCCTGCAATTCTTAGTGCGAGTATCTGAAAGGGGATACGCATGGCAATCAAAGTAGGCATTAACGGATTCGGTCGCATCGGCCGCCTGGCGTTCCGCGCGATGGTGAACGATCCCGAGATCGAGGTTGTGGCAGTGAACGACCTCGGCGACATTCCGACGATGGCCCACCTGCTCAAGTACGATTCCATCCACGGGCGCGCCTTCGACACGGTCGAGGTCACCGAGGACGGCTTCGTGGCCGACGGCCATGCGGTCAAGGTGCTCTCCGAGCGCGAGCCCGCCAACCTCCCCTGGGGCGAGCTGGGCGTCGACGTCGTCGTCGAGTCCACCGGCTTCTTCACCGACGGCACGAAGGCCAAGGCGCACCTTGACGCGGGCGCCAAGAAGGTCGTCATCTCCGCGCCGGCCAAGAACGAGGACATCACCATCGTCATGGGCGTGAACGACGACCAGTACGATCCCGAGAAGCACAACATCATCTCGAACGCCTCGTGCACGACGAACTGCCTGGCCCCCTTCGCGAAGGTGCTCATGGACAACTTCGGCATCAAGCGCGGCTACATGAACACGATCCACTCCTACACGAACGACCAGAAGATCCTCGACCTTCCCCATAAGGACTTGCGTCGCGCCCGCGCGGCCGCCATGTCGATGATCCCCACCACCACGGGCGCCGCCCGCGCGGTGTCGTTGGTGCTGCCCGAGCTCAAGGGCAAGCTGGACGGCTTCGCCACCCGCGTTCCCACGCCGGACGGATCGATGGTCGACCTCACCGTGGAGCTTGAGAAGGACGCCACGGCCGATGAGATCAACGCCGCGATGAAGGCCGCCGCCGAGGGCCCGCTCAAGGGCATCCTGGAGTACACCGAGGACCCGATCGTCTCCATCGACATCGTGGACAACCCGCACTCCTCCATCTTCGACAGCAAGCTGACCATGGTGCTGGGCGGCGAGGGCAACTTCGTCAAGTGCATCTCCTGGTACGACAACGAGTGGGGCTACTCGAACCGTGTGAAGGACTTGGTGAAGATCCTTCTTTAACAGCATTCCCCGAAACGAGCCTGCCTTGGCAGGCTCGTTTCTCGTTTAGACAGGAGGGCCCCATGGCCGAGATCAAAACCATCGACGAGCTGGACGCGCGCGGCAAGCGCGTGCTCGTGCGCGTCGACTTCAACGTGCCGGTGAAGGACGGCGCCGTCACCGACGACACGCGCATCCGCGCGGCGCTGCCCACCATCCAGAAGCTCGTCACGCAAGGCGCGCGCGTCATCCTCATGAGCCATCTCGGCCGTCCGGCCGGCGAGGGCTTCGAGGAGTCGTTCACGCTGCGTCCCGCCGCCCAGAAGCTCTCCGAGCTTATGGGCAAGCCCGTGGTGTTCGCCACCGACACGGTGGGCGACGACGCCCGCGCGAAAGCCGCCTCGCTGCGCGACGGCGACGTGCTGGTGGTGGAGAACCTGCGCTTCGACAAGCGCGAGAAGAAGAACGATCCCGCGTTCTGCGAGGAGCTGGCCGCGCTCGGCGAGGCGTACGTGAACGACGCGTTCGGCACCGCGCACCGCGCCCATGCGTCCACGGCGGGCGTCGCCGCGCTCTTGCCGGCGTACGCGGGCTACCTCATGCAGCGCGAGGTGGCCACGCTCTCGGGCATGCTGGAGGAGCCGCGCCGTCCCTTCGCCGCCATCCTCGGCGGCTCGAAGGTGTCGGACAAGATCAAGGTCATCGACGCGCTCATGGACAAGTGCGACACGCTCATCATCGGCGGCGGCATGTGCTTCACGTTCCTTTTGGCCCAGGGCAAGGCCGTGGGCACCTCGCTCAAGGAAGAGGACTGGGTGGAGCGCGCGGCGGCCATGATCGCGAAGGCGGAGGAACGCGGCGTGCAGCTGCTGCTGCCGGTGGACGTCGTGTGCGCCGACCGCTTCGCCGAAGATGCCGAAACGCTCACGGTCTCGGTCGACGGGATTCCCGGTGATATGATGGGCCTCGACATCGGGCCCGAGACGGCTAAGCTGTACGCCGACGCGGTGGCCCAGGCCAAGACCGTGTTCTGGAACGGCCCCATGGGCGTGTTCGAGATGAAGGCGTTCGAGGCCGGCACGAAGGCCGTGGCCGAGGCCGTGGCCGCCAACGCGGATGCGGACACCATCATCGGCGGCGGCGACAGCGTGGCCGCCGTGAACAAGTTCGACCTGGCCGAGCAGATGACGTTCATCTCCACCGGCGGCGGCGCCTCCATGGAGCTCGTGCAGGGCGAGGCGCTCCCGGGCGTCGAGGCGTTGAAGTAGCAAGCAGGCGATTGCCCCGAACGGGAGACGGTTCCCGTCCGGGGCGTTTCGATGGAAAGGAAGTTCGCATGGCGCGCAAACCCATGATGGCAGGCAACTGGAAGATGAACAACACCATCGCCGAGGCCGTGGTGCTGACGCAGGAGATCTCCAACCAGTACGACAAGGAGACCTGGGGCGAGGACGTCGACATCGTCATCTGCCCGCCCTACGTCGACCTCAAGCCGGCCAAGACCGTGCTCGACTTCGACAAGACGAAGGTGGCCGTGAACGCCCAGAACGTGTACTGGGAGCCCTCCGGCGCCTACACCGGAGAGATCTCGGTGCCCATGATCAAGGAGATCGGCTGCGCGGGCAGCATCGTTGGCCACTCCGAGCGCCGCGAGCTGTTCGGCGAGACGAACGAGGACGTGAACCGCAAGGTGAAGGCGCTCGTCGAGGCGGGCCTGTACGCCATCGTGTGCGTGGGCGAGTCGCTGGCCGTGCGCGACGAGGGCACCACCGAGGAGTTCGTGTGCGCCCAGGTGCGCGCCGCGTTCGCCGGCGTGGACGCCGCCGACGCGCAGCGCTGCGTGGTGGCCTACGAGCCCATCTGGGCCATCGGCACGGGGCGCACGGCCACGCCCGAGCAGGCCGAGGCCGTCTGCGCCGCCATCCGCGCGACGCTCGCCGACCTGTACGGCGCGGAGGTCGCCGAGGAGATGCGCGTGCTGTACGGCGGCTCCATGAACCCGGGCAACGTCGAGGGCCTCATGGCCCAGCCGAACATCGACGGCGGCCTCATCGGCGGCGCCAGCCTGAAGGCGGCGTCTTTCGTGCAGCTGATCAACGCCTGCCTGTAGCCCTGTCGCCGTCCCGGGCGAGCGAAGCGGGTCGAAGGGCCTTCTCGTCAACGGAGGTTCTTCGTCGAAGCTTCGCTTCGGACGGCGGATCCGAGAACCTGTTGTCCCGGCGGCGCGCACTCCGCGCCGCCTCCCGTCATACCGAGCGGAGCGAGCGAAGTGAGCGCAGTCGAAGAATCCCGTGCGGCATCAGCCGAAAACCTTACCCTTCCCGCATGCCTTATCATCATGGACGGCTTCGGCCTGGCCGAGCCGGGTCCGGGAAACGCCATCTCTCAGGCGCGCACGCCGTGCCTCGACGAGGTGTTCGCCACCCGTCCATGGACCAAGCTCGAGGCATCGGGCGAGGCCGTGGGCTTGCCCGCGGGGCAGATGGGCAACTCCGAGGTGGGACACCTCAACATCGGCGCCGGGCGCGTGGTGTTCCAGGAGCTCACCCGCATCAACCGTGCCTGCGCCGACGGTTCGCTGGCGGCGAACCCCGTGCTGAACGAGGCGTTCGCGGCGGCCGCACGGCCGGGGGCGGCGCTGCACCTCATGGGGCTCGTGTCCGACGGCGGCGTCCATTCCTCCAACGAGCACCTCTACGCGCTCGCGCGCGCTGCGAAGGCGGCCGGGGCATCGCATATCGTGGTGCACTGCTTCATGGACGGCCGCGACGTGCCGCCGAGAAGCGGCGCGGGCTATCTGGACGAGCTGGAAGGCGTGCTCGCCGAGCTGACGGATGAGGGCTGCACGGCCGAAATCGGCAGCATCTCGGGACGCTACTACGCCATGGACCGCGACAACCGGTGGGAGCGCGTCGAGCAGGCGTGGCGCGCCGTCGTGGCCGCCGAGCCGCGCGCGGACGCGACGGCCGCCGAGGTCATGGCCGCTTCCTACGCCGCGGATGTCACCGACGAGTTCGTCGTGCCCACGGCGCTGACCGGGCGCGGCGTGCGCGACGGCGACGCGGTCGTGTTCTTCAACTTCCGCCCCGACCGCGCCCGCGAGATCACGCGCGCGCTGGTGGACCCTGCCTTCGCGGGTTTCGAGCGCGGCGCGTGCCCGCAGGTGAGCTTCGTGTGCCTGACCGAGTACGACCCCGAGATACCCGCTCCGGTGGCCTATCCCAAGGAGTTCCCCGCCGACGTGCTGGCCGACGTGCTGGCCGAGGCGGGCCTTGCGCAGTACCACATCGCCGAGACCGAGAAGTACGCCCACGTGACGTTCTTCCTGAACGGCGGGCGCGAGGAGCCGAAAGCAGGGGAGGAGCGCGCGCTCATCCCCAGCCCCAAGGTTGCCACCTACGATCTGAAACCTGAGATGAGCGAGCCTGACGTGGCTGCCACGCTGGCCGCGGCCATCGACGCGGACGAGGCCGACGTGTACATCGTGAACTTCGCGAACCCCGACATGGTGGGGCATACGGGCGTCATCCCGGCCGCCGTGGCCGCCATCGAGGCGGTGGATGCGGGCGTGTCCCAGGTGCTGGCCGCTCTCGAGCGCAAGGGCGGCACGGCGCTCATCACGGCCGACCACGGCAACGCCGATAAGATGCTCAGCCAGGACGGCAGCCCCTTCACGGCTCATACCACGGCGCCTGTGCCGCTCGCGCTCGTGGACTTCGCGGAAACGGGGCGCACGCTCGACGGTCGGCTCGGCGCGCTCTGCGACATCGCGCCCACGCTGCTCGAGCTCATCGGCCTCGAAGCCCCTGCCGCCATGACGGGGAGGAGCCTGCTGGCGTAGGTGGCGTTTTCGCGGGGATGAGGCGCGGGGGACGGGGCTGGCGTCCCGCTCCGTCTCGTCCCGCTACGCGAACGCCTGCGCCGCCCTTGCCCTGACGGGAGCCTTTCGCTATACTTAGCAACTTGCGTACCGATATACCTTTGATCGAAAGAAGAGAGACGAACCTTGAATCCGCTCCTCATCATCACGCTCATCCTGCTCGTCGTTTCGGGCATCGGCCTCATCGTGTTCATCCTGCTGCACTCCGGCAAGGGCACGGGCATCTCCGACATGATCGCCAGCTCGGTGTACTCCACCCAAACCGGTACGAGCATCGTCGAGAAGAACCTCGACCGCATCACCATCGCGTTCGCGATCATCTTCATGCTTTCGCTTATCGTCCTTATGATCATCTACCCCCACGGGACGATTGCAAAATAGCGAAAATTGCCCCTTCACAACGCAGAAGGGTTCGGGTAGAATAACCTGCGTTGCGTTTCGAGCAACACGTCGGAGTGGTGGAACGGCAGACACGCTAGCTTGAGGTGCTAGTGCCCGTTTAAGGGTGTGCGGGTTCAAATCCCGCCTCCGACACCAGAGAGAATGGAGAGAGCCTTCGGGCTCTCTTTTCTTATACCTCTGCATTGCATATGCGGACGGAGCCGCTTTCGGCGAAAGGAGCGGGCGTGGCGAAGGCGCTTGCAACGAAGAACCCGGTATCGGAGCGTATGCGCTCCATCCGGCGCGTGCTGTGGGTCATCCTCGTGTTGAACCTGGCGGTGGCCGCTGCGAAGTACGTCTACGGCCTGATGAGCGGATCGGCGTCCATGCAAGCCGACGGTATCCACTCGGTGTTCGACTCGGCCGGCAACGTGGTGGGCCTCGTCGGCATCGCGTTGGCGGCGCGTCCGGCCGACGACAGCCATCCTTACGGCCATGCGAAGTTCGAGACGTACGCAAGCCTCGTGATCGGCGTGCTGCTGCTTCTGGCGGCCTTCGAGGTGGGTTCGAGCGCGGTGGGCAAGCTCGTGTCCGGCGTGTACACGGCCGAAGTAACTCCCGTGTCGTTCATCGTCATGGTGGGCACCCTCGCCGTCAACATCGGGGTGACCACCTACGAGCGCCGGTGCGCGAAGCGGCTCAAAAGCGAGGTGCTTGCGGCGGATGCGAACCATACGCTGTCCGACGCGCTCGTGTCCATCGGGGTCATCGTCGGTCTGGCGGCCGTGGCGCTGGGCTTTCCCATGGCCGACCCCATCATGGCGCTCGTGGTGACCGTCGCCATCCTGGCCACGGCCTACGATGTATTCAAGCACGCGCTAGCCACCCTGTCCGATCATGCGCGCATTCCCGACAAGGACGTGCGCGCCGTGGCGATGGGCGTGCCGGGCGTGCAGGATGCCCATCACATCCGCACGCGCGGCACCGAGGGAGAGGTGTACGCCGACCTGCACGTGCTCGTGGCGCCCGGGATGACCGTGGGGGAGGCCCACGAGCTGTCCGAGCGGGTGGAGCGCGCCATCATGCAGCGGTTCCCGAACGTGATCGAGGTGCTCGTCCACATCGAGCCGAACGACGGCCATGAGGACTGAGGGCGCATGACCGAGGCGGTGTTCTTCGACGTGGGCTCGACGCTCATCCGGCCGTGCCCGTCGGTGGCCGAGACGTTCGCGCGCGTTGCGGCCGAGCGCGGCCACGACTTGACCGTGCGCGACGTCGAGCCGCACATGCCGGCCATGGACGCGTACTACGAGGCGGAGTATCTGCGCGACGGCGACTTCTGGTGCTCGCACGAGGGGTCGACAGCCATTTGGCTGGACCAGTACCGCTACGTGTGCCATCTCGCGGGCATCGGCCACGATGCGGAAGGCGTGGCGCAGACGGTGCACGAGGCCTATCGGCGCGCGGAATGCTGGGAGACGTACGCCGACGTCACAGCGTGCCTGAGAGCGCTCAAGGAGCGTGGATACGCGCTGGGAGTGGTATCGAACTGGGATGCGGGCTTGGAAGGGCTCCTGCGCGACCTCAGGCTGCTGCCGTACTTCGACACGGTAGTATCTTCGGCGGTGGTGGGCTACCGCAAGCCGAACCCGGTCATCTTCAACCTGGCTTGCGAGCAGATGGGCGTGCGCGCCGAATCGAGCGTGCATGTGGGCGATCGCCCCGATGCCGACGGGGACGGGGCGGCCGCTGCCGGCATCCGCGCGGTGATCGTCGACAGGCACGATGCCGAGAAAGATTGCGGCTACGAGCGCGTGACGGCGCTCACCGACCTCTTAGAGCTGCTCTAACCTTCGTCGTTCGGAGCGAGGCACGAAAAAAGCCCGTCGGCGAACCGACGGGCTTGTACGATCATGGAGCGGACGACGGGGTTCGAACCCGCGACCCCGACCTTGGCAAGGTCGTGCTCTACCAGCTGAGCCACGTCCGCATGGGTAACGCTTTTCAATTCTCAAACCGTCCGCCCCGCAAGGGGAGCGAATGGAGGCGACGCCCGGATTCGAACCGGGGGTGAAGGCTTTGCAGGCCTCTGCCTTACCACTTGGCCACGTCGCCATCTCGTCGACACCGTCATGAAAAGGCCGGTCAAAACTTTTGATAATGACCGGCCTGTTAGCGACGATGGAGCGGACGACGGGGTTCGAACCCGCGACCCCGACCTTGGCAAGGTCGTGCTCTACCAGCTGAGCCACGTCCGCATCGGCGAGGAAATATAATACTGGAAGTGTCCGTAGCGCGCAACCCCCGATTTCAGAAAAGTTCGCAAAAATATTTTCGAAATTTGTCTTTGATGGTCGTCGAACTTCTGGTAGACTATCTGCTTGCTGACGCGGAAAACTTCCAAAGCAGCAAGCATTCATGGGCGATTAGCTCAGGGGGAGAGCACTACCTTGACACGGTAGGGGTCACAAGTTCAAATCTTGTATCGCCCACCATGAATTCGAAAGAGCCTTCGACCTGCGAAGGCTCTTTTTTGTTGCCCCGGCTCCGAGGCTTCTCTCGTCAAAGTGACCCGGAAAAGTGCGAACGCGCGAACGATTTGGGAAATGACGGCGAAAGCGGGGTCTGCTGGCGCAAGTGGGGCGGTTTGGTAATCTTGGAGCCGCTCTATTCTCTCGTTTGATGCGGGGAGGGGGCGATGCGCGTGCGTTTGTGCAGGTCGGATGTTCTCGGCATGTCGGAGGCGGCGGCACCGGTTACCAAACCCCTTGATTCCTGCCGTACGCAGAGGTTTTCGTCGTCATCGCGGCCCCTGCGGGGCCGGCAGCGTGCCGGACTTGCTGCCGGCCCTGGCGTTCGGTCAGTCTTCCAGTTTGGTGAACTCGTGGTGTCCGCAGTTGGGACATGCGGGAAGGGCTTCGGCATCGCTCGTGATGCGAACGACGTAGCCGCAGTTGTCGCAGCGGTAGCGTCCCGCGCCCGGCTTGTCGCCTGTCTTGTACTTCATGGACGTCTCCTTATCTGATCGTCGGTTGCCTTGGTCCGTTCAGCGTACCGCAGGGCGTCGGCTGGTCGGTTGCGGCGGCGCAACGGTTCTCTATCCGCTCGTTTGCGCGGCATGGCGGCCGTGTTGCTGACAGCGCGCATGCGCATCATCGCCCGAAAAACACGGAATCGAGCGCGAAAGCGTGTTTTTCGGGCGATGATGCGCCATCGGGCAGCCGCCTTGCGCCCCATCCCGCTGCATCTTGCGCCCGCCGCTTACCGGCGGGGCGTTGCGGGGGCGGGCGACTTCGGATATCCTAGCCGTCGTGAGAGTACGCAAGCGCGTACGAAGGGGCGCACCACCTCGGGTGCGATTTGCTTCGTGCGCGCTTTTTTCGTGCCCGGAGGCCGGCGGATGCGCCGGCGGGGGCGGAAAGGAGGGCGAGACGTGGCGCAGGTGAACGGACGGGCGCGGCCCGAGGCGGACGGTTCGACGCTCGCGCAGCTGCTGGAGCGCGACGGCTTCGACGCCGCGCGCGTGGCGTGCGAGCTGAACGGGGCCATCGTGCCGCGCGACGCGTACGCGGCCACGGTGCTGCGGGCAGGCGACGTGCTGGAAGTGGTCCGCTTCGTGGGAGGCGGCTGATGGACGCGCTTTCGAGCCGCATCGGAGAAGAGGCGCGCGTGAGGCTGGCGGCGGCGCGCGTGGGCGTGGCGGGGTTGGGCGGCCTGGGGTCGCACATCGCCGTGATGCTGGCGCGCTCGGGGGTGGGCGCGCTGCACCTCGTGGACTTCGACCTCGTGGACGAGTCCAACCTCAACCGCCAGCACTACTTCCGCGAGCATATCGGCCGGCCGAAGACCGAGGCGCTGGCCGAGCAGCTGCTGCGCATCGACCCGGGCATCGAGCTTACGCTCGACCGCGTGCGGGTGGATGCCGGCAACGCGGCGGCGCTGTTTGCGGGCGAGCGCATCGTGTGCGAGGCCTTCGACGACCCCCGCTGCAAAGCCGACCTCGTGAACGCGCTGCTGACGGAGGCGTCGAATACCGTGGTGGTGGCGGGCAGCGGCATGGCGGGTGCGGGACCGGCCGACGCGCTGGTCACGCGGCGCGTGGGGCGGCGGCTGTTCGTGTGCGGCGACGGCGAGGCCGACGTGGCCGACGAGGCGCTCTTCGCCCCGCGGGTGGCTCTGTGCGCGGCGCAGCAGGCGCTCGTCGTCGTGCGCCTCGTGCTGGGACTCGAAGGAAACTGACGGAAGCAACGGGCCGCAGAGGGCGGTCGGGAAGGGATATCCATGGCATACGAACCGGATACTTGGTCGCTGGGCGACCGGACGTTCACCTCGCGCTTCATCCTGGGGTCGGGGAAGTTCAACCTCGACCTCGTGGAGGCGGCCGTGCGCGATGCGGGCGCCGAGATCGTCACCTTGGCCGTGCGTCGCGCGAACACGGGGCAGGACGGAAGCATCCTTGACGCCATTCCCGAGGGCGTGACGCTGCTGCCGAACACATCGGGGGCGCGCACGGCCGACGAGGCGGTGCGCATCGCGCGGCTGGCGCGGGCGATGGGATGCGGCGACTTCGTGAAGGTGGAGGTCATCCGCGACGCGGCCTATCTCATGCCCGACAACGCCGAGACGGTGCGCGCAACGGCGCAACTGGCCGAGGAGGGCTTCGTCGTGCTTCCCTACATGTTCCCCGACCTCGTCTGCGCGCGCGACCTGGTACGCGCGGGCGCGGCGGCCGTCATGCCGCTGGCGGCGCCCATCGGGTCGAACAAGGGGCTGGCCGCGCGCGACTTCATCAAGATCATCGTCGACGAGGTGGACGTGCCCGTCATCGTGGACGCGGGCATCGGCCGGCCCTCGCAGGCGTGCGAGGCCATGGAGCTGGGCGCGGCCGCGGTCATGGCGAACACCGCGGTGGCCACGGCGGGCGACGTCCCCCTCATGGCGGCCGCGTTCAAACGCGCCGTGGAGGCGGGGCGCGCGGGATACCGAGCCGGCATGGGGCGCGTGCTCGACCGCGCCGAGGCCTCGTCGCCCCTCACCGGGTTCCTCGCGGATTAGGAGGGGTCATGACGCAAGCAGGCACCCGCTCCGCAACGCCCTCGGCGGTCCCGCGCTTCACGCGCCTCGAGGCGGTGGACCCCGCCGACGTGGCGCGCGATCGCGGCATCGACCCTATGGCTTACCTTCCGGACATGGACGTCACCGACTCGCCCGTGCTCGACGAGCTGCTGGCACGCGCGGCGGCGTTCGACTTCGACGCGGCGACCGAGGCCGACGTGCGCGCCGCGCTCGCGGCCGACCGCCTTTCCCCCGAGGGCTTCGGCGCGCTGCTGTCGCCCGCCGCCGAGCCGTTGCTGGAAGAGCTGGCCGCCGCCGCCCGCCGCGCGCGGCGGCGCTGGTTCGGCAGCACGGCGTACCTGTTCACGCCGCTGTACCTGGCGAACTACTGCGACAACCACTGCGTGTACTGCGGCTTCAACCGCGACAACGACATCTGCCGCGCCCGTCTCGACCGCGCGGGCATCGTCGCCGAGCTCGACGCCATCGCGGCGACGGGGCTCGAGGAGATCCTGCTGCTCACGGGCGAAGACCGCGCGCGCACCGACCCCTCCTACATCGGCAAGGCGTGCAAGATTGCCGCCGAGCGCTTCCGCATGGTGGGCGTGGAGGTGTACCCCATGAACGAGGACGAATACGCCTACCTGCACGGATGCGGCGTCGATTACGTCACGGTGTTCCAGGAGACCTACGACCCCGCGCTCTACGGCAAGCTGCACCTGGCGGGGCGCAAGCGGGTGTTCCCGTACCGCGCGAACGCCCAGGAGCGCGCGCTGAGGGGCGGCATGCGGGGCGCGGCGTTCGGCGCCCTCTTGGGCCTCGGCGACTTCCGGCGCGACGCGTTCGCGTGCGGACTGCACGCATGGCTTGTGCAGCGCGCCTACCCGCACGCCGAGCTGTCGCTGTCGTGCCCGCGCCTGCGCCCCATCGCCGGGAACGGGTCGCTGGGGCCGCGCGGCGTGGGCGAGCGCCAGCTGCTGCAGGTGATGTGCGCCTACCGGCTGCTGCTGCCGCAGGCGGGCATCACCATCTCGTCGCGCGAGCGCGCGGGCTTCCGCGACCAGGTCATGGGCATCGCCGCCACGAAGATATCCGCCGGCGTGTCCACGGGCGTCGGCGAGCATGCGGACGGATCGACTGCGGGCGACGACCAGTTCGAGATCGCCGACGGCCGCGACGTGGCGCAGGTGCGCACCGCGCTGCGCGGCGTCGGCCTCGAGCCGGTGATGAACGACTATGTTCGCCTGTGAGCCCTCGGCGGCGGACCCGACGTTTCGGCGCGTGTTCGTCACCGACCGCCTCCGCTGCGCTCTCCCGTTGCCGCAGCAGACGGCGTTCCTCGCGGAGTCGGGCGCCATCGACGCGGTCATCCTGCGCGAGAAGGACCTCGACGATGCCGCCTACGAGCTCCTCGCTGCGGAGATGGCCGCCATCTGCGCGCGCTGCGGCATCGCCTTCGTCGCGCACTCCCACGTGGAGGCGGCGCGCCGCCTCGGTTGCGCCGCCGTGCACCTGCCGCTGCCGCTGCTGCGCGCGCAGGGCCGTCCCGACGGGTTCGCGTGGGTGGGTACGAACGTCCACGAGGCCGACGAGGTGGCCGAGGCCGAGGTTCTGGGAGCCGACGTTCTCGTCGCGAGCCCCGTGTTCGCGCCTTCGTGCAAGCCGGCGTCCACGGCGCGAGGGTTGCCCTTCCTGCGCGCCGTGCTGGATCGCGCGCATGCGCCCGTGTTCGCGCTCGGCGGCATCACCGACGAGAACGAGCGTCTGATCAGGGAAGCAGGGGCCGCGGGAGCGTGCCGCATGGCGGATTATGCGCGTCGTCGAGGCGTTCGGCAAGCCGCCCCGTGCAAATACGAGCGAAGTAGGGGATAATAGACCGTCGACGAGCGAACGAGCGGATCGGCAACGGGAACGGGGGAGACGCGGTGGGAGCGTCCAATTTCAGCGAGCGGGAGCTGGCGGGCGCGTGCGAGAAGTACGCGCGTGCGGTGAACGACATCAAAGATCGGTACGGGTTCGATTTCGTGTCTATCGGGTTGACGGCGTTCATCGGCGCGCCGCTCAAGTGGATATACAGCGCAGGCGCTACCGGCGAGCGCCATCGCCGCATCGTGCTGGCACCGGGGCACGGCATCGGCGGCATCACCATCAAGGCGGGCAAGCCCATGATGTTCACGAACATCGACGAGGAGATCGACCCGCGCGAGTACTCGTCGTACCCTATCGTGTTCGCCGAGGATCTGCATAGCTTCTGCGCGTTGCCGCTCACGCGCGACGGGCGCGTGGTCGCCGTGCTGCTGTGCGCGTTCCGCACGGTGAGCGATCGGCACGAAGCGGCGTACCGCCAGGTCATCGACGATCTGGACGGCACCTTGTGCGATTTGGACGTCGTTTCCGACGACTTCATGGATTTCGAAAGAATCGCGGTGGAGAAACGCGCCGACGATCAGAAGAACCCTATCTTCATCCGCTCGGAGCTTGCGCGCGTCATCGCCGCTCAGGAGGACGAGCGCAAGCGCATCTCGCGCGAGCTGCACGACGGCATAGCGCAGGAGCTGCTGACGCTGTCGTTCGTGTTCAAGCGCCTTGTCGCGCATGTTGACGAAGAGGGCTACGAGCTGCTGGCGGAAGCGAACAACGATCTTGCCAACGTGCTTGACGAGCTGCACAACCTGTCGGTGCAGCTGCGACCTTCGGCTCTCGACCATCTTGGTTTCGTTGCGGCTCTGCGCTCGCAGGCTGCCGTGTTCGAGCGCACGTACGGCAACGAGATCGTGTTCGAGGGCAGCCTGTCGTGCGATCGCTTCGATCAGGCTCTCGAGACGCAGGCGTACCGCATCTGCCAGGAGGCCATCCTGAACGCCTGCAAGTACTCGGGTTCCGAGAAGGTGATCGTCCGGCTCGAGGATTCGGCCGGATGGCTGCATGTGAGCGTGATCGACCACGGATGCGGCTTCGACACCGAGCAGCCGGAGATCAAGGGGAGCGGCTGCGGTCTCGTAGGCATGCAGGAGCGCGCGAGCGTCATCGGCGCCCGGCTCGCGATGGAATCCGACGAGCATGGCACGAAGATGACGCTGGTTGCGCCGATGCACGTGGCGGAAGGCAAGGAGGCGGGCGCATGATCAGAGTAATGCTGGCGGACGACCACGAAGTGGTACGCGTGGGTTTCAGGATGATACTCGAGCAGGATCCCGACGTGCGGGTGGTGGCCGAGGCAGCCGACGGCGCGCAGGCTTACGCCATCGTGGCGCGCGAGAAACCGGACATCCTGCTCATGGACATCTCCATGCCCCCGGGGCAGAGCGGGCTGGTGGCCTGCGAGAAGATCGCGAAGGACTTCCCCGGCACGAAGGTGGTCATCCTCACGATGTTCGCCGAACCGGAGTACCTCTTCTACACGCTACGCGGGGGAGCGGCGGGCTACGTGCTGAAGAACTCGACGTCGGAAGAGCTGATCGCCGCCGTCCATGCGGTGGCCGAGGGCGGCAGCTACATCCATCCGAAGATCACGGCCATGCTCACCAAGCAGCTTGTGGCCGGAGGAGAGGAAGAGGATCGCTCCTACCAGCAGCTCTCGAACCGCGAGCTGGAGATCCTCCAGCTTCTGGCCAAGGGCTTCACGAACAAGGAGATATCCGAGCAGATATTCCTCTCGGTCAAGACGGTGGAGGCCCACCGTTCGAAGATATACCAGAAGCTGGGCCTGAAGACCCGCGCCGATTTGGTGGACTACGCCCTCAGGCACAAGCTGCTGAACGTGTAAAGGGGAAGGCGGCGCGCGCGAAAGGTGGGGCCTCTGGTGCATCGCGAAGCCGCGCGATGCACCAGAGGCCGCACCGGATCATTCCTCGCCATTCGGGGCGGCCGGCTTGGAGGCGCGTCCCAGGGTGAACGACAGGGCGCGCGTGGGGCAGGCGTCGATGCACGAACCGCAGGCCATGCAGTCGCCGGCCCGCACGATCGCGTCGCATCCGTCGAGCGCTGGCTCGAGGATCGCGGGATCGGACAGGCATGCATGCTTGCACGCGTCGCAGTGAATGCAGGCTGCGGGATCGATCTTCACGTTTACCTGGCCGAATCGGCCAAGCGCCTCGTAGAAGCCGCCCAGCGGGCACAGCGAGCGGCACCACACGCGATGGCCCCAGAACAGTTCCGTCAGCACGATGGCCAGCAACACCCAAACGCCTGTCACGGCACCGAAGAGGATGCCCTTGTTGACGGCGCTTATGGGTGAGAACGCCTCGAACACCGGCACGCCGGTCAGCGCTGACAGGCCCAGCACGGCAAGGGCTATCCACAGCTTCGCATGGCGCGGCACCGGCATCTCGCGCACGTCGATGCGCAGCTTGCGGCGAGCGAAGTCCACGATCTCGAGGAGCAGGTTCACCGGGCACACCCATCCGCAGAACGCCCGGCCTCGGATCAGCCCGTACACGATGAGCACCGGCAGCGCGGCCAGCAGCCAATCGAGCTCGAACGTTTTGGAGGCGGCGATGACCTGCAGAGCGCCGAAGGGGTCGAGGATGTCGAGACCCCCGATGGACGAGGAGGACAGGCTGCCGAAGAAGGGAAGCTGGGCGGGGGTCGCCGCGGCGTCGTCGCCGCCGACGGACGTTCCGAACAGGCTCCATCCGGCCGCAAGCACCGGGGCGGCGAACAGCACGAGAGCCGCCGCCTGCACGGCATGGCGCAGCCAGGACCAGCGAAACGCGCGCCGCGTGTCCGAAGCTTCGCTCATCGCGTACCGGCCTCGGCCAGCGTGGGATCGTCCTCGAAGTTAGCGTACACGAGGTTGATGCCGGTCACGCCTTCGATGCCGATGAAGCCGCTCGCGATGTCGTGCGAGTCGTCCACGGTGTCGGCCTCGATGGTGACGACGATCTTGTGCCCGTTCGTCTCGTGCACCTCGACGCCTTCGCGCAGCGCCAGCTCCCGGGCCACGTCATCGGTGCGATCGGGCATCGTTTCCACGACCAAACTCGAAATAACCATGATGGGTTCCTCACGTTCGTTCTTCTTATCCTCCGAGGGCCCGCCCCCTTGGAAGGAGGGGGCGGGGCGAGGAGGGAGGGCGGACGCGCGACGCTCCGTCCGCCGGGTAGGCACGTATCTCTTACGCCTGCGCGTGGCAGGTGATGCACTGCTCGTGCGTCGGGTCCATTTCCAGGGAACCCGCGTCGCCGCCCGCGTAGTGGTCGGCGGGCAGGGCGGTTGCGTCGGCCAGCATGGGGTTGGCCTGGTCGTTCGCGCCGTGGCAGCCGTAGCAGCCCGCCGCGCCGAGATTTTCGAAGCGCCCGTCGTGGCTCGTCGGCATCAAAGGCGGGGCGCCGGCGGGCACGTTCGCGTTCACGTCTTCCCTGGGGGCTTCCTGGCTGCAGCCTGCAACCGTGCCCAAGCCCAGCGCCATCACGGCCACGAGGGCGGCGGTTATCATGTGCTTCTTCATCGTCTTCCCCTTAGAGCTTCGTAATGGATACGCAGGTCTTCTTGTAGTCGGGTTCCTTGGACAGCGGGCAGTACACGTCCTGCACCGCCAGGTTCACCAGGGTCTCCTCGGCGAAGAACGGAGCGAACGTCACGCCGGCCGGGGGCTCGGTGCGGCCCGCCGTGGACACCTTGATGTCGAACTCGCCGTACGTCGACTTCACCTTCACCATGTCTCCGTCCTGGATGCCCAGCTTCTTGCAATCGTCCGGGTTCATGTTCAGCAGCGCCTCGGGCAGCGCGCGGTCGAGCTCGGGCACGCGACGGGTCATCGTGCCGGTGTGCCAGTGCTCCAGCAAGCGACCCGTGACGAAGTAGAACGGGTACTCGTCGCTGGGGGTCTGCGCGGGCGGTTCGTAGGGGCGGAACACCACGGACGGCTTCAGGTTGGCGGACTTGTAGAAGCTCACGCCACCGGCCTGTCCGGGCTTGCCGTACTGCTTCACGCCGACCTCGTCGAAGCCCTCGTCCTGCGAGCCCTCGGCGAAGCGCCACTTCGTGGACTTCCAAGTGCCGTTCACGTTGCGCACCGGCCACGTCATGCCGTGGTTGGCAAGGTACTCCTCGTAGGGGGCCAGCTGCTTTGCCTCCATTTTGAGCTTGGCGCCGAACGTGCCGTCGGTATCGTCGTTGATAGCCTTGGCCTTGTCGTTCATCTCGGGGTTCGAGAAGATGCGGTACTCCTCCCACAGCAGGCGGTTCGTCTCGCGGTCGTCATTCTTGAAATCGCGGGCGTTCTTGTCGTAGATGAAGCCGAACAGGTGGTCGAAGGCATCCTCGCTGCCGATCTTCTCGCTATCGAGCACGCGATGCGCTACTTCCATGAACGTCCAGAGGTCCCACTTGGCCTCGCCCGGAGCGTCCACGGCCTTCTCGAAGACGGCGGTGCGGCGCTCGGCGTTGCCGAACTGGCCCTCTCGCTCCACCCACAGCGCCACGGGGAACACGACGTCGGCGTACTGCGTGGACAGGGTGGGATACACCTCGTTGACCACGATGAACGTGTCGAAGATGCCCTTGTTGTCAGCGCCTTCGCCCAGGAAACGGGTGAGGTTCGGCATGGACTGGGCCCAGTTGTTATGGGCGGACCACATGAAGTCGATGTTGCCCTTGGAAAGCTCGCGGAACATCTTCACCGTGTGCATGCCGGGAGCCTTGATCTCGTCGAGGTAGCCTTGCGGGAGATCCCAGATAGCCTCGGTGTAGCGGCGGTGCTGCTCGTTTGCCACCAGGAGGTCGGCCGGCAGGCGGTGGCTGAACGTGCCCACTTCGCGGGCGGTGCCGCAGGCGGTGGGCTGCCCGGTCAGCGAGAAGGGGCCGCAGCCGGGCTGGGCGATCTTGCCGGACAGCAGGTGGACGTTGTAAATGCAATGGTTCATCCATGTGCCGCGGTTGTGCTGGTTCACGCCCATGGTCCACAGCGACATGACCTTCTTGTTCGGGTCCGCGAACACCTCGGCCAGCTCCTTGAGGTCCTCGACGGCCACGCCGGAGAGCTGAGAGGTGTACTCGAAGGTGTAGGGTTCCAGGCGCGCGGCGTACTCCTCGAAGGTGATAGGGCTCACCGCGTCCACCTTCGAGCCGATCTCGCTCTTGTCGTAGCCGTCCTCGAAGGAGTTGCCGATGTCCTCGGTGCCCTGCTTGAACTGCAGGTGGTCGTTCACGAAGGCCTCGTCGTACTTCTTCTCCGACACGAGGTAGTTCGCGATACAGTTCGCGATGGCGAGGTCGGTGTTCGGATGGAAGATCATCGTCTTGTCGGCGCTCGCGCTCGTGCGCGTTCTGATGGTGCCGAGGTCGTAGTGCTTCACGCCCTCGCCCGAGAGCTTGCGGGCCGTCAGGCGCGAGTATAGCATGGGGTGCGCTTCGGCCATGTTGGCGCCCCAGGTGACGAACACGTCGGCTTCGTCGAGGTCGCTGTATGATCCGGCGGGCTCGTCGGTTTGGAACACGTTCATGAACGCCACCACGGCGCTGGCCATGCACAGGCGCGCGTTCGGGTCGACGTTGTTCGAGAGAAGACCGGCTTTGATGAACTTGGCGCAGGCGTAGCCTTCGGTGATGGGCTGCTGGCCGCTCAGCCAGAAGGCCAGGCGCGACTTGTCGTTCTTCCACGTCTCTTTGAGCTTGGAGGACACGAGGTCGAGAGCTTCGTCCCAGCTCGCCTCGCGCAAACCTTCGCCGGTGCCCTTCGTGGACTTGTCCTCGCGGATCATCGGCGTGGTCAGGCGGTCGTCGCCGTACATGATCTTCGCCAAGTAGTAGCCTTTGACGCAGTTGAGACCCTTGTTGGACTCGTTGTCCGGGTCGCCTGTCACGCTGATCAGCTTGTTGTCCTTGACCTCGCAGATGACGCCGCAACCGCAGCCGCAGAAGCGGCACACCGACGTGTACTTCTGTCCGTCGCCCGAAGCGGCGGTCGTCGATTGGCCTTCGCCGCTTGCGCATCCCACGAGCGACGACATGGTGCCTGCCGCCGCCGCGCTCGCCAGCGCTACTGCCGTGGCCTTGACGAATCCTCGTCTTGAGATGTCCATGACATCCCTCCTTTTCCTCCCGTTACCCATTGCTATGTCCTAAACCTCCAACGGTTTGGCAGCTTGTTCAGGGGAGCTCGGCGCAGCTGCGCCGAGCTCGTCATGCCGAGGGCTCGATGCCGCCCGCCCGCTCCCCGTCGCTTGCGATGCGGATGGCCACCCGGGGCTCGCTGACCACGCAACGTTCCACGCATAGGCCGCATCCCACGCACTTGTCCTCGTCGATGACGGGGGCGAACACGGAGTGGATGGCATCGCCTTCGCGCAGGCGGTAGTCGATGACGATAGCTTCGTCGATGAGAGGGCAGGTGCGGTAGCATACTTCGCAGCGCATGCCCTGGAATGCGATGCATAGATCCTCGTCGATGACGGCGATGCCCATCTTCACGTCGGAGCGGGTTTTGATGTCGCGCAGCGCGTTCGTGGGACAGGCCTCGACGCAGGGAAAATCCTCGCATAGGCGGCAGGCCTGGGCGCGCGCATCGATCATCGGCGTTCCCACGGCGGTTCCTGCGTCGTCGCGTGCCGGCTTGATAGCGATATAGGGGCAGGCCTCCATGCATTTCCCGCACTTGACGCAGCGCGAAGCGAAGTCTTTCTCGCCATGCGCTCCGGGGGGCCGCAGCAGATCGGCTTCGCCATGGGAGGCGTAGAGCGCCGCCTGGAATGCCACCAAGGCTGCCGATGCACCCGCTATGACGCTCGATACTTTCATGAAATCTCCTCTTCCTTGCTCCGTATCATGCGCTCGAGCAGGTCATATGCCTATCGGGGTATATCCGAGGGCGCGTGAGGATAAACCCGACGCGGGGCAAGGGTTTTATACTGTTTTTAGAAAAGAATAATATTGAGGTGGAGAAACAAAGCGCCCCGCATCGTCGAAAGCGATGCGGGGCGCGAATGTTCGAATGCTCGAATGCGAGGATGGAAGCGTGCGGCTAGGAGCTCAGGCGAACGCCGACGTACACGGCGGTTTCGGGCAGGCCCGAGATGTCGTACATCTCGGACAAAGGGAGAGCCGAGACCTTCCATGTGTACGCGGTCCCGTCGACGTCGACCGTGCCCTGCTTGAACGTGTTGCCCACTTCGTCCACGCCCATGCCGTCCTCGGCGATGGTGGCCGGATCGAAGCCCTCGGCGGCGATGGCGGCGTCAATGGCGGCATCGAGGCTGCCCGAAGAGAAATCGGCGTAGCGCAGTCGCATGGACGTGCCGTCGCTGCGGTCGGCGTCGAGCGTCCACGAACCGTTGAGCAGCAAGGCCGCCTCGCTTGCGGAAAGCTTGGACACGCCTTTGTTGTACATCAGTCCCGCGTCGAGCTCGCTCACGTCGGACGGAAGCTTGATCAGCTCGAGGGCGGCTTCCGGATCGTCCGACATGCCTCCCTTGTCGATGACGGTAAGGCCTGCATCGGCGACGGCCTGCTTGATCTCGTCGTCGTTCAGCGTGATGTAGGATGTGAGCGCCGGCAGGTCGTAGGACACCTCGCGCGACAGGTTCTCCTCGACGCTGGCTTGCGCGCGAGCCGTGCCGCCCCTCACCGCGTCTAGGACGTTGAACAGCAGGTAGCCGCCGATAAGGGCTGCGACCAGGACGAAGGCGAACATGATGGCGATTTGCGGCCTCGGCATGTCGAGCGGGCGACGAAGGCCGCTGTCATCCAGATAGCGCACGGGGCCGTCCGTGTCCGCGTATTCGTTTCTGCGTGATTTGAATAGCATTGCGTCTCCTGCGACGATGTGCATGATCGGCGCGCAACCCACGTTGCGCTCTGCGCATTATAGCATTGCCCGCCGCGCCCCGCGTGCAAGCGCCTGCGACAACGCGATATGTACGCGTTGTGTTGAATTACGGTTTCGGTCATTATGGAGTTCCTGCGTCGTGGTAGGATACCAGACGCCCGTGGGGGAGTAGTTGGCTTGCGTTTCGAAAGCGCAAGCGGCACGATCAACATCATGGCCGAAAGGCCTGGCGTGTCTTAAATAACGAGACTCATGGCGCGGTCCGCTCTCATGCGGCCGCGCCATGAGTCTTTTTTTATGGACGTCCCCCGCGCGGAACAGACGAGGAACTCGAAGAAGGAGCTTGCAACCCGTGGACCTATCAATCTTCGCGTCACCCGAGGCATGGATCAGCCTGGTCAGCCTCATCTTCCTGGAAATCGTGCTCGGCGTGGACAACCTGGTGTTCATATCGATCACGACGAACCGTCTGCCCGAGGACAAGCAGCATATCGGCCGTAAGCTCGGCCTGGCCGGCGCCCTGGTCATGCGCATCCTGTTTCTGTGCTTCGCATCGTTCCTCGTGCACATGACCGCGCCGCTGTTCACCATCGACCTCGGGCCTTACGCGCACGGATTCTCGGTGCGCGACCTCGTGCTGCTCGTCGGCGGCGGCTACCTTATATACAAGGGTATCGCCGAGCTGCGCGACACGCTCAAGCTGACCGAGCTCAAAGCCGAGCACTGCGAGGAACACAAAGCGCTGCACCGTATCGCGCTGCCGCAGGCCGTGGGCACCATCATGGTCATGGATCTCGTCTTTTCCATCGACTCGGTCATCACGGCCGTGGGCATGGCCGACCACCTCATCATCATGATCATCGCCGTCATGCTGGCCGTGTTCCTCATGATGATCTTCATCGACCCCATCTCGAACTTCATCAACGGCCACCCCGAGATGAAGATGCTCGCGCTCACGTTCATCGTGGCCATCGGCGGCCTGCTGGTCATCGACAGCGCGGGCTTCCATACCGGCATCGAGCTTCTGCATATGCCGCTCGAGAAGCTGATCGTGTACTTCGCCATGGTGTTCTGCATCGTGCTCGAGCTCATCCAGATGCGCTACAACGCCAACTTCCTCGCGTGGCGCAAGGATCGTTGGAAGAACGAGACTGCCGCGCAGATCGACAGCGTGCGCGCCGAGATGATGGAGCAGATGAAGCGCGAGGACGCCCGGCCGCAAGATGCGGACGCGTCCGGCGTTTCGGACGCTCGTCCCGAGCGCATCACGCCGGTCATCATCGGAAACAACGTATACGTCATGATGCCCATGGCGGGAGAGGACGCCGCGTCGTTCAAGGAGCTGATGGCGACTTCCGACACGGCGAACGCTGCGTTCGGCCAACCGCTCGAGATCGGCGCGCAGGTGGAAGACGTCCCCGCATCGGAAGATCCGTCCTACGAGGTCCCGGAAGGGAAGTAGCGCTTGTCGGAAAGGGGCCTGCAGGCCCCTTTCCGTTCGGTTTGATGCCTGTTCGTCGATGTCGGACGAAGGCGATTCTCGTCGGACAGTTCCCTATTCGACGGCGAACAGGTCGTAGCCTTCCTCGCTCACGAAGAAGCGCGCTGCGCGCGGCAGGATGCGCGCCGAGAACGGGGTCATGAGGCGCGTCGCCTCGCCGTCGTACTGCACCTCCATGGGCGGGTCGGCTTCCACGCGCACCGTGCGTGCCCGGTGGATTTCCAGCGCGCCCGTGCGGTCGGGAAAGTCGCCGCCGCGGTCGAGGAGGCCGGCCAGCACCGCCGGAATCAGCTCGAAGGCGGTTTTCGCCTTGAGCACCACCACGTTGAACTCGCCGTCTCGCGGCTCGTTGTCGTGCGTTACCGTGATGTCGAACTGGATCTTCGAGAAATTCACGAGCAAGATGCCAAGCCCGTCGCTCTCCAGGCGCTCGCCATCGAGGTCGAGGATGAAATGCGATTTCTGCGGCATGGGGTTCGCGATGGCCGCCGATAGGTAGGCCATGGGACCGAACAGGCGCTTGCCCGCTTCGGCGCCGTGCATGATGGCCGCGTCGTAGCCCGCACCCGCCATGATGCCGAAGCCGAACTTGCGGCCTTCGACTTCGATCTCGCCGAGGTCGAAGTCGAGCGTGCGGCCCTCGCGCACCATCTTCGCCAGCGCGTGGGGCTCCATGGGGGAGGCCAAGTTGAGCGCAAGCAGGTTCGCGGTGCCGGCTGGGAAGGGCAGGACGGGGATGCCCGAGTCGGCGAGCATGTAGCTGACCGTGGCCACGGTGCCGTCGCCGCCGCTTGCGATGACGGCGTCGAACGACGCGGCGTCGTCCAGAAGGGTGCTCACTCCGGTGGTTCCGTCCGTCGAGCGCAAGCATGCCTCGTCGCCGTCCTGCATGAACGAGCGTACGAAGTCGTACACGGCTCCTTCGCCGAAGCCGGAGGAGAGGTTGTTGATGACGAGCAGTTTCACCGGTTCCCTTTCCGATCGTTTGCTATGATGGCATGGTACAACATGAACCGAGAAACACAAGGTAAGGAACACCGGGTGTACATAGCAAACCAAGAAAACCTCGCGGCGTTCGCGGAGCGCGCCATGCATTCCAGCGTGCTGGCCATCGATACGGAGTTTCTGCGCGAGAAGACCTACTATGCGAAGCTATGCCTGATCCAGCTCGCGACCGACGATGAGACGGCCATCGTCGATCCGTTCGCCGTCGACGATCTGAAGGTACTCGCGCCCGTGCTGCGCAACGAGAACGTTATGAAGCTGTTCCATGCAGGCAACCAGGATCTGGAGATCCTGCTGCGAGAGGTGGGCGTGCTGCCGCATCCCCTGTTCGACACGCAGGTGGCCGCCGCGCTCCTGGGCCATACGCAGCAGATCGGCTACGCGGCGCTCGTGCATGCCGAGTGCGGCGTGACGTTGAAGAAAATCGACTCGTTCACCGATTGGTCGCGTCGTCCGCTGTCCGATTCGCAGTTGGAGTACGCGGCCGACGACGTGGTGTATCTGCCGCGCATGTACGAGCGCATGCGGGCGCAGCTCGTGGAGCTGGGGCGACTGTCATGGCTCGATCGCGACTTCGAGGATTTGGCGGATCCGGCGCGCTACGCTGCCAACGAGCGCGAGCGCTACAAGCGGCTCAAACGCGTGTCCCAGCTGTCGCGCCGTCAGCTGTCGGCCGCGCGCGAGGTAGCGGCCTGGCGCGAGCTTGAAGCGCAGCGACGCGACGTGCCCCGCAAGTGGGTGGTCACCGACGAGCAGATCGTGGAGGCCTGCAAGCGCGAGCCCCGTTCCATCGACGACCTGTTCATGGTGCGCGGGCTGTCCGACCGCCTCTCCACGAAGGACGCGCGCACCGTGGTGTCGCTGATCGCGTCCGCGTTGGACGCGTCTCCCGACACCTGGCCAGAGCCTGATCGCTGCGGCAAGAACGAGCCGAACGTCGACGCGGAGCTGGATCTCATGTGCGCGCTCGTGCGGCTGCGCGCGAAGCAGAACGGCGTGGCGTTCCCCACGCTGGCCAGCCATGACGACCTGGCGCGCGTCGCGCGCGGGTACCGCGAGGGCGTCGATCTTCTGCGCGGTTGGCGTCGTGCGCTCGTGGGAGAGGAGCTGCTGGAGCTTCTGGAAGGCAGGCTCGCGCTCAGCATCGACGGCTCCGAGCTGCGCGTGGAGCATCGGAGTTGAGCGCCTCCGGCGTCTCGGCGCCGTCAGTTACGAATCTTTCGCGCTGAATCCATGACGGTTTCGAGGCGATCATCTGTTTCATTATAGAATAGCGGGGAACGAAAACGATGCGGACGAGAGCGTTCGCGCATGCAACCTTCTGAAGGAGTGTTACACCCATGTTCGGATTGAGCAACGGATACCTGCTGCTGATCGTCGTCACGCTGGCCATCGGCGGCCTTGCAACCTGGTACGTGAACTCCCAGCTTAAGAAATACACGCACGTGCCCATATCCACGGGCCTCACCGGCGCCGAGGCTGCGCGCCGCATGCTCATGTATTACGGCATCGGCGACGTCGAGGTGCATCGCGGCGGTCCCGGCCAGGACTTCTTCGACCCGCGGACGAACTCCGTCACGCTGTCGCCCGACGCCTACGCCGGCCGCTCCATCACGGCCACGGCCACGGCGTGCCACGAGGTGGGCCACGCCTGCCAGTACGCGCAAGGCTACGCTCCCATGAAGATCCGCGGCGCGCTGGTGCCTGTGGTGAACCTGGCGTCGAACGCGTGGATCTTCCTGTTGATGATGGGCATCTTCCTGAACATCGCCGGCCTCACCACGGCCGCCATCGTCATGTACGCCGCGGTGGTCATCTTCCAGCTGGTCACGTTGCCGGTGGAGTTCAACGCCTCGCAGCGCGCGATGGCCTACATGAACACGACGGGCCTGCCCCAGGCCGAGCAGGCGGGCTCGTTCAACGTGCTGCGCGCCTGCGCCCTCACCTACGTGGCGGCCGCCCTCACCTCCATCCTGCAGCTGCTGTGGCTGCTCGGCCAGCGCCGGGACTAGCGGCGAGCCATGGGGTACGGGGAGATGGCGCGCCAAGACGGCCTCGGCGCCGCGCTCGAGCGGGCTCGCGCGGCGACGCGCTCCGAGGGCGGGGGGTCGCCGGATGCGCTGTCGGTGTCGGGCGCGATGGCGTTGGCGAAGGGAGCGCTCGAGGGCGTGACCGTGAGGCTCGTGGGCGAAGTGTCCGAGGTCTCGAACAAGCCCGGCTACAAAGCCGTGTACTTCACCGTGAAGGACCAGCGCGCTGCGTTGCCGTGCATGATGTGGAACAACCGTTTCCAAGCGTCCGGCGTGCGGTTGGCCGTGGGCCAGCTCGTGGAACTGACCGGGCGTTTCACGCTGTACGCACCGAAGGGCCGCATGAATTTCGACGTGTTTTCCATCGCGCTGGCCGGAGAGGGTAACCTGCGCATGCAGGTGGCGAACCTCGCGCGCAAGCTGGAAGCCGAGGGCCTTATGGCGCCGGCTCGCAAACGGCCGGTGCCTGCGTATCCGGCGCTCGTCGGACTGGTCACCTCGCCGCGGGGCGCGGCCGTTCACGACGTGCTGCGCACACTGCGCCGCCGGTTCCCGCTGGCTCGCGTGCTCGTCGCGGGCGTGGCGGTCGAGGGCTCGAACGCGCCCGCCGGCATCGTTGAGGGCATGCGCGCGGTCGTGCGCGCCGGGGCCGAGGTGGTGCTCGTGGTGCGCGGCGGCGGGTCGTTCGAGGATCTCATGCCCTTCAACGACGAGGGGCTGGCGCGCATGATCGCGAAGTGCCCCGTGCCGGTGGTCACCGGCATCGGCCACGAGCCCGACACGTCCATCGCCGACATGGTGGCCGACCTGCGCGCCTCTACGCCCACGGCCGCCGCCGAAGCCGTAAGCCCCGCCCGCGAGAGTCTCGGCCGCTTGTTCGAGGCGCGTTCGTCGTCGCTGCGCGCCAGCATGTCCCGGGCGCTCGACCGCGCCGGGGCCGAGGTGCGGCGCTGCGCTACGCGTCCGCTGTTCTGCGACGCGCAGCTTCTGTACGCCACCGAGGCTCAGATGCTCGACCTGGCCTCCGATCGTCTGTTCCGGGCGCTGCCCGCGAACCTGGCGCGCGACGAGGCTTCGGTCGCGCGCCAGCGCGAGCGCTTGGCCTGCGCGTTGCCAGCCAGCCTCGATCGCAGCCGCACGCGTCTCGAGCACGAGCGCGAGCGCCTGGCGTCGTGCGGCGGCGCTCTCGTGCCGCGCTTCGGGCAACAGGCGGCGCTTGCCGCCGCGCGTCTGCACGACCTGTCGCCGCTTGCCGTGCTGGGGCGCGGCTACGCCGTCGCGCGCACGGAAGACGGCGCCGTGGTCAAGAGCGTGGAGGCCGCGCCGCCTGGCACGGCCGTGGACGTCGCCGTCGCGGACGGCGTGCTCGCCTGCCGGGTGGAGCAAGCCAGGCGCGTGGACACCGAAATCATCGATTGGGAGGATGCATCATGACGGAGAACACCGAACTCAGGCCCATCGAGGAGCTGACGTTTCGCGAGGCCATGGCCGAGCTGGACGGCATCGTCGGAGTGCTGGAAAGCAATTCGCTGGAGCTGGAAGACAGCCTGAGAAGCTACGAGCGCGGCGTGGCCCTGCTCGCGGCGCTGCAAGGCCGTCTGGCTGAGGCTCAGCAGAAAGTGGACGTGCTCATGGGCGAGCTCGTGGCCGACGCCGACGACGGTGCGCGCGACACCAGCTTGTCCTAGCGGGGAAAACCGGCTTTCGAGAAGGAGAAGGATATGCGCAAGGAAGACTGCCTGTTCTGCAAGATCGTGGCGGGGGAGATCCCCTCGGCGAAGGTGTACGAGGACGACCGCGTGCTCGCGTTCGAGGACGTGAACCCGCAGATGCCCGTGCACACCCTCATCGTGCCGAAGAATCACTACGACAACATCGGAGACGGCATCCCCGACGACGAGATGGGTTATCTGTTCAACACGGTGAAGAAGATCGCCGAGCTCAAGGGCATCGCCGAGAGCGGTTACCGCGTGATCGTCAACACGAACGACGATGCGCAGCAGTCCGTGCATCATATCCACGTGCACGTGCTGGGCGGCGCTCCCATGAACTCGGGCGATCCTTCGGCGAAGTAATATTCTGACCTGCGAATACGCTTCGATCGAGGTCGTCTTGCCGTTGTCCGGCAGACGGCCTCGACGCTTGTTTTCGGTGAGCGGCGCGCCGCTGGCCGATACAGGCCTCCGTTTGCCCGCGGAGCTTTCCGCCGCCACCTTAGAATATATGCTTTAGGAATACCGAAGGAGGCAGGTCGTTGAACGTACTAGTCATCAATGCGGGGTCATCTTCCTTGAAGTACCAGCTGGTCAACGTGGAGCAGCAGGAGCTGCTTGCGAAGGGCATCTGCGAGCGGGTAGGTTCGGCCGAGGCGTTCCATAAGCACGGCCTCGATAAGAACGAAGAGGTCATCGATGCCAAGATGGCCGATCATGACGATGCGATGGCGCTCGTCCTCGAATCGCTGACGAGCGGGCCGACGAAGGCCATCGACTCGCTCGAGGAAATCGATGCGGTAGGCCATCGCATCGTGCAGGGAGGCAAGTACTTCGATCGCTCGGTGCTTATCGACGACGACGTCATCCAGAAGATCGACGAGCTGGCGGAGCTCGCGCCTCTGCACAACAAGGCGGCGCTCATGGGCATCAACGCGTGCCTCAAGCACATGCCGAGCACGCCGATGGTTGCCGTGTTCGATACGTCGTTTTTCCAGACGCTGCCGCCGAAGGCTTACATGTACCCCTTGCCCTACGAGCTGTACGAGAAGTACGCCATCCGCAAGTACGGCGCCCACGGCACCTCGCACCGCTACATCTCCGAGCGCGCGGCCGCCGTGCTGGACGAGCCGATCGAGGACCTCAAGCTCATCACGTGCCACCTGGGCAACGGTTGCTCGATATCGGCCATCGACCATGGTGTGGCGGTGGACACCTCCATGGGCCTCACGCCGCTCGACGGCCTTATGATGGGCACGCGCTGCGGGGCCATCGACCCGGCCATCGTCCCGTTCGTGATGGAGCACGAGGGCCTGACTGCGGGCGAGATGAACGACCTCATGAACAAGAAATCGGGTCTTCTGGGCATATCCGGCATCTCGAACGACCTGCGCAGCGTGAGGGATGCCTCCGAGCAGGGTCACGAGCGCGCCATGCTGGCCTACGACATGTACTCGAACTCGGTGAAGAAGTATATCGGCCAGTACATCGCCGTCATGGGCGGCGTGGATGCCATCGTGCTCACGGCCGGCGTCGGCGAGAACTGCGAGAAGATGCGCCGCATGATCTTCGCGGGCTTGCAGCCTCTCGGCATGATCCTCGACGAGGAGAAGAACCGCCAACGCGGCTTCGAGCGCGAGATATCCACCGAGAGCTCTCCGGTGAAGATCATCATCATCCCCACGAACGAGGAGTACATGATCGCTCGCGACACTTACGAGATTCTCCATGAGAAAGTGGACGTCCCGCTGGTGTAAACGCACGAAGCTGTAAACGACGAGGCCCCCGCAGTTCAACGCGGGGGCCTCGTCGTTTGGCAAGCAGGCGGCGTCCGCCTTACTCCGCCTGCTTCGCTTGAGCCTGCACGCAGGTGATGGCGATGACGCCGACGATGTCGTCGGCGGTGCAGCCGCGGGAAAGGTCGTTCACGGGGGCGGCGATGCCTTGGGTGATCGGACCGTAGGCTTCGGCCTTCGCCAGGCGCTGCACCAGCTTGTAGCCGATGTTGCCGGCATCGAGGTCGGGGAATATCAGCACGTTGGCCTTGCCTGCGACGGGGGAGTCGGGAGCCTTCGAGGAGCCCACGGACTCGACGATGGCCGCGTCCAGCTGCAGCTCGCCGTCGAGCGCGAGACCGGGCGCCAGCTCCTTCGCGATGGCCGTTGCTTCGACCACTTTGGCCGCGTCGTCGTTCTTGGCCGAGCCGTAGGTCGAATGCGACAGCAGCGCCACGGCGGGCTCGGTGCCCATGAGCGTCTTCCACGACTTCGCGGAGTTCACGGCGATGTGCGCGAGCTTTTCGGCATCGGGCTGCACTTCCAGGCCGCAGTCCGAGAACAGGAACGTCCCCTCTTGGCCCAGGTCGCAGTCGGGCACCACCATGACGAAGAACGAGCTGACCAGCTTCACGCCCGGCGCGGTCTTGAGGATCTGCAGGCAGGGGCGCAGCACGTCGCCCGTGGCATGGCATGCGCCGGCCACCATGCCGTCGGCGCCGCCGGTCTTCACCATCATCACGCCGAAGTACAGCACGTCGTCCATGAGGCCCATCGCCTGCTCGGGCGTCATCCCCTTGGCCTTGCGCAGCTCGTAGAGCGCCTCGGCGAACCCTTCGCGCAGCTCGGACGTGCGCGGGTCGATGATGCGCGCACCGCTGAGCTTGTAGGGGCTGGCCGCGATGGCGTGGGCGTCGCCGAGGATGACGAGGTCGGCGATGTCGTCGGCCAAGATGCGCTCGGCCGCCGCCAGGGTGCGCTCGTCGTCGCCTTCGGGCAGCACGATCGTCTGGCGATCCGCTTTGGCGCGGGCGAGCATCGTTTCCAGGAATGAACTCATGGCAGGCCTTTCGATTCGCGCGACGCCCTCTTCGCATGCTGCAGCGGCGGGTCGTCGCTCGCTTCCATTTTATCCGCTTTGTATGATAATCCACGCAACCCGGAGCCTTCCCGGTAAAATAGCGTTCGGCATCTATGGCGCGGCAAATACCGCGCTTTATTTCTAGGATATCGCGACCGCGCGGTTCGTGCGGGTCAATACGGACAAGGAAGGTTCCCCATGGGTGTGCGTTACTGCGATTTGCATGACATCGATCGAGGCGATTTCGACGCCGTGGTGGTGGGCAGCGGGTTCGCCGGCAGCGTCATGGCGCGCGAGCTGGCAGAGCGCGGCGGCAAGCGTGTTCTCGTGATCGAGAAGAAGCCCCATATCGCCGGCAACATGTACGACGAGGCCGACGAGGCGGGCATCCTCGTGCACCGCTATGGGCCGCACATCTTCCACACCAACGACAAGCGCGCGTTCGACTACGTCCGCCGCTTCACCGAGTGGCGCGACTACCAGCACGAGGTGCTGGCCGACTGGTACGGCACGTACATGCCGGTGCCGTTCAACAAGAACTCGATGGAGATCGCCTTCGGCGAGGAGCGCGCCTCGCAGCTCATCGAGAAGCTCATCGCCACGTTCGGCGACGAGCGCAAGGTGACCATCACCGAGCTGCGGAGCGTCGACGACCCCGATCTCACCGAGGTGGCGGACTTCATCTACAAGAACGTGTTCCTCTACTACACGCAGAAGCAGTGGGGGCTCACGCCGGAGGAGGTGGATCCGTCGGTGACGGCGCGCGTGCCCGTGTTCCTGTCGCGCGACAACCGCTACTTCCAAGACGCCTACCAGGGCATGCCGCTCGAGGGCTACACCCCGCTGTTCGAGCGCATGCTCGACCACGAGCGCATCATGGTGTGCCTGGAAACCGAAGCCGAGAACGTGTTCGAACTGGAGTTCGAGAGCAACGACGAGAACGCGCCTCTGTCCGCCATTCTCATCAAGGGCGCGCCGTTCGAGGGGCCCATCGTCTACACCGGGCCGCTCGACGAGCTGTTCCTGTCGCGTTTCGGCCGACTGCCGTACCGCAGCCTCGATTTCGTGTACGAGACGCACGACGTCGAGCACGTGCTGCCTTGCGGAACGGTGAACTTCACGGTGACCGAGGATTACACGCGCATCACCGAGTTCAAGTACCTCACCGGCCAGGTAAGCGACAAGACCACCATCATGAAGGAGTACAGCCACTCCTACGACGATCCGAAGAAGCAGATCCCGTACTACGCCATCATCAACGACGAGAACGCCGCGCACTACGAGCGCTACCGCGCGCTCACCACGTCGCTTCCGAACTTCCATCCGCTGGGCCGTCTGGCCGAGTACCGCTACTACAACATGGACGTCATCATCGGCCGTGCGCTGGCGCTCGCCGACGAGCTGGTGGGGTAGCGGCATGAAGACCATCTCCTTCGCCGTGCCGTGCTACAACTCGGCCGCCTACATGGATACCTGCATCGAGTCGATTTTGAAATGCGGGGACGACATCGAGATACTCATCGTCGATGACGGATCCACGAAGGACGACACGGCCGCCAAGGCCGATGCGTGGCAGGAGCGTCACCCCGGTTTGATCCGCGCCATCCATAAGGAAAACGGCGGTCATGGATCGGCGGTGAACATGGGATTGGCGAACGCGACGGGCCGCTACTTCAAGGTGGTGGACTCCGATGACTGGCTCGACGAGCACGCCATGGCCGAGATCATGGTTTACCTGCGCCGTCAGGCCGAACTGCCGCATCCAACCGATCTCGTCATCGGCAACTACGTGTACGAGAAGGTTCACGAGGGCGCGCGCACGGTCATGCACTACCGTAACGTGTTTCCCGAGGGGCGCGAGTTCGGCTGGGCCGACGTGGGCCATTTCGGGCAAAGCCAGTATCTGCTCATGCACTCGGTGATCTATCGTACCGATCTTTTGCGGGACATCGATCTCAAGCTGCCCGAGCATTGCTTCTACGTGGACAACATCTTCGTGTACGTTCCTCTTCCGCATGTGAAGACCATCTACTACCGTGACGTGGACATGTACCGCTACTTCATCGGGCGCGAAGATCAGAGCGTGAACGAGAACGTCATGATGGGTCGCATCGACCAGCAGCTGCGCGTGACGCGCGAGATGATCGATGCCGTGCGCCTGCCCGACGATGTGCCCGAGAAGCGCCTGGAGCGCTACATGGAGAACTACCTGTCCATGATGATGTGCATCTGCTCCATCTTCCTGCGCATGATCGACACCGACGAGGCAGAGGACAAGCGCGAGGCCATCTGGGAGTACCTCAAAGCGCACAATCCGGACGCCTACCGTCCCATCCGGCGCAGCACGCTCAACATGGGCACGAACCTGCCCACCTCGTTCGGTCGCCGCATCGGCATCACCGGCTACCGTATGGCTCAGAAGATCTTCAAGTTCAACTAGCGTGCATGCGGAACGGCGAGTCCGTTAGCGGAAGCTGTCGCCCGAAACGGACAGAATCGCCGCTCAAACCGTCCGTTTCGGGCGACAGTGTTCGTCTTGCGAACTGCGCGGCTCAAGCCGTCAGGTTGTTTGTTTTCTGGGAAGATGGAACGAAGTTGCATGGATGCGGATGGCGGTGGTGCGCGATGAAAGCCAACGATGTCGAAATGGCCCAGCTTTTCCTTCGGGCGGAGCGCATGCGGATGTGCGCGATTTCGTCCTGCGAGCGGACGCGCAAGATTCTGCGGCGGCATGTGGAGCGAGGTGAGGTCGTACGGCCTGCTCGGGGCATGTATGCCAGAGCCGCTTATTGGAGCGGGCTTTCGAAGCCCGAGAAAATGCTTCATGTGATGCGCACTGCACAGAGCATTCATCCCGATTGGGTTTTCTGTCACGAATCAGCTGCCGTTGCGTTCGGTCTGCCGGTATCGTACGAGAGGCTGGGCGCAATCCACGTTGCGACGACCCGATCGAACCGCAATGCGAATTCGAAGACCGTTCGGTGGCACGTTGTCGCCGAAGACGAATCCGTCATTGTGCAGGGACTCCGTGTGACGTCGCTGCAGAGGACCGTCTTCGATTGCATGCGCATGGTGGATTTCGGGCAGGCCCTGGCCGTTGCGGATTTCGCGCTACGCCTCGGTGGGGGCAGGGCAAGCGCGTTCGTTTCCCATGTTAGGCGCATCGGCGGCAATCTCGAAGGAGCGGCACATGCCATGCGGACGATGCACTACGCTGATGCCCGTAGCGAAAGCGGTGGCGAATCCATCGCGCGCGCCGCGATGATCCAGCATGGCTTCGCGCTTCCCGAGCTTCAGGTGGCTTTGCCTCGGCCGCTCGATCGACGGCGTTCGTATCGCGTCGACTTCCTCTGGACGCGGCTGGACGGCAGCAGGGTTATCGGCGAGTTCGATGGGATGCAGAAGTACGAGGACGCGGCGCTGCGCGGCGGCCGGACACCGATGCGCGTCCTTGCCGACGAACAGCACCGAGAGGCTCAGCTCACCCTTTACGGCATGCCGATCATGCGGTTCTCGAGCAAAGACGTGGCGAACACGGGTCGCTTCGTCAAGCTCCTCGATCAGTATGGAATTCCTCGGGACGATGAAACGGCTCGTGTCGTTCGGCGCCTGTCGCGCTCTCGCTCGACTTCGGCGCACGTGTTCGCCGTATGCGCCTTGCACGACGAGCCATTCGTCGCCTGATTGGGGAAGCTGTCGCCCGAAACGGACGGAATCGCCGCTCAAACCGCCCCCCGCGGCCGCGATCACGCCGCGTTTACGCTCCCAGGCCCGTCGCCACGGCGGCGAGCGCCACCAGGACGCCTACGATGGATTCGCCGCCCAGCAGGCCGGACGACACCACGAGGGCCGTTTCGCCCTGGGCCTTCTCCTTCTCCGCGGCCGCCTCGGGCGAGAGCCCCTTGCGGCGCAGCTTGCACACGGCGTCGTAGGCGACTTTGGCCATGGCTCCCAGAAACGCGGTCAGCGACATGTAGAAGGGTAGGTAGATGCCCAGCCCCAGCATCATGGCGGGGAAGTTCAGCAGGTAGAGGACGAATCCCGCCGCAAGCCCGATGGCGAACGCCGGCACCGAGGGGATGCCCGACACCATGGTGGCCACGACGGACGCCTGCGCGGACACGAACGACGCCGTGGGGCCGAACGACTCGGGGCCGTACGCGCCCACGAGGATCGCCATGACGGCGACGGCCACGAGCGCGCCCAGCACGGCGCCGATGGCCTGGCCGATCCACTGCGCCTTGGGGCTGGTGCCCAGCACGTGGCCGGCGTGGAAGTCGTTCATCACGTCGCCGGCCAGCCCGCACGCCACGGCCACGATGCCCGCGACGAAGAACAGCTGCACCTGCGGCACGCTGGATACGGCCGCCACGGCCAAAAGCACGATGAGGCCGAATATCTCCATGGGGTCGATGCCCGTCTGGCCGACGCTCTGCGCGCTCATGGCCGTGGCGACGAAGGCGAGCAGCACCACGATGACGGCCGGGACGGGGCCCAGCTGCAGGCCGAAGCAGACGATGAGCGCGACGGCGGCCACGGCGAGCGCGGCCAGCCCGGCGGTGAGGCGGAAGCTGCCGATGCGCAGCCGTCCGTCCTTAGCGCCGCTTGCGGGCGCATCCATGGTGCTTGCGGCGGTGAGGCCGAACGCGTTCGAGCTGCGGGCGTCGCGCAGCATGCGCCAGGCCTTGGGCAGGATGTTCTTGAAGATGACGCCCAGGCCCGCGCCCATCATGACGCCCATGCCGAGGCTGGACACGATGCCCTGCGCGGACGCCACGTCCCAGAGTCCCGCGGCCGAGCCGCCCACGATGATGCCGAAGTTCGCCAGCAGCGCTCCGACGAACCACACGACGACGGCGCCCGTGCCCACGAGGAAGCCCACGGCCAGAAGCATCGGCGACAGGTAGATGCCGAACGCAACGCCGGGGACCGCGGCGTTGCCGAAGAGCATCGCGGGGATCACGCCGAAGAAATCGCGCAACGCCGTGAACGCGCCCGCGAAGCCCATGGAGCCGAACAGCTTCCAGCCGGTCTTGCCGCCGGAATCGCCCGCGATGAGCGTCTGGGCGGCCGCTTCGCCGATGGGGTACTCCAGCTCGGAGTCCTCGATGAAGTGGCGGCGCAGAAGCGCGGTGCAGACGAGGCCCATGATGACGCCCGAGACGGCTACGAGGAGCATCTCGAACCAGCCCACCTCGTCGGCGTAGCCCAGCATCCAGATGCCGGGGATGGTGAAGGCCAGGCCGCCCGCCACCATAGCGCCTGCGCTCATCACGGTGTGCGTGACGTTCGCCTCGTTGAGGCTGGCCTTGCCGTGCCCGAGGGCCTTGAGGAAGAACAGCGAGATGATGGCCGCGAACACGATGGGCCAAGGAAGCGCCCCCATCTTGAGGGCCGTGTACACCGATGCCGCGGTGATGATGGCGCAACCGACGCAGCCTATGACGATGCCGCGCAGCGTCAGCTGCCCTTTGACAGAATCCATTCTCTTCTCCTTTGCGTATATCCGCTTCCCCTCACGTTTTAGGAAGTCGGGTTACTGAACGGACAGGTACAGTATACTGGACGAAAAGGGCGAGCGGCATCGCTAAATTCGCATGATTGTGGCAATTCGGGAAGGGCGGGAGGCTATGGGCAACGGAAGGGACGCATCGCGCACGGTGCTGTGCGTGGACGTGGGGAACTCGGATACGAACCTGGGCCTCTTCGTCGACGGCGAGCTGGAAGCCACCTGGAAGGTGACCACGACGGAGCACATGACGGCCGACGAGGCGCGCATGCGGATGGCGGGGCTGTTCGACATGCTGGAGCGCGACGGCCGTCGTGCGATCTGCGACGATGCCGTCATCGCGTCGGTGGTGCCGGGGCTCACGGATGCATGGGTGACCGCGACGCGCGCGCTTACCGGCCGACGCCCCCTCGTGGTGGGACCCGGCGTGAAGACGGGCGTGAAGATGCGCTACAACGACCCCGGCGAGCTGGGAGCCGACCGGGTAGCCGACCTCGTTGCCGCCCGCACGGCCTATACGGCGCCCTTCATCGTGGTGGATCTGGGCACGACGACGAACTTTGAGGTGGTTGACGAGGGCGGCTCGTTCGTGGGCGGCATCATCGCGCCCGGCGTGAAGCTGTCGGCGAAGGCGCTGTCGGATGCCGCCGCGCAGCTGGCGATGGTCGATCTCAAGGCTCCGGCATCGGTGGTGGGCAAGAACACGCGCGAGGCCATGCAAGCGGGCGTCGTGATGGGGGAGGTCGCGCTCATCGACGGCCTCATCGACATGGTATGGCGCGAACTGGGCTACGAGACCGACGTCATCGCCACGGGCTCGGATGCCGCTGCCGTCGCCGCGCTGTCGCAGCGCGTCGCCCGTACCGACGAGCATCTCACCCTGCGGGGCCTGAGCATGCTGCACACGTTGAACCGTCGCTAAAAATTAACCAAGGTTTACAATTTAATCCAGTTCGCGTACAATTCCCACCTTGTTAGACAAAGGTAACTATTTGCCGGCGCAGGGCGTCGGCGCTGGGAAGGATGCTCATGACGAACGAGAGAGACCGGCGCGCGGCCAGGTGCCTTCGCGCCCTGTGGGCGGTCGGGGGCTTCGCCTGCTTCGGGCTTGGGGCTCTGGGGGCGGTGCTTCCCGTTCTGCCGACGGTGCCGTTCCTGCTGGGAGCCGCGTACTGCTTCGCGCGCAGCTCGGAGCGCCTCGACGCATGGTTCCATGGAACGAAGCTGTACCGCACCGTGCTCGAAGGCTTCGCGAAGAAGCGCGCGATGACCGTGAAGGCGAAGCTCATGCTGCTGGGCCCCGTCACGCTCGTGTTGGGCGCCTCGTTCCTTCTGATGGCGAACGTGCCGGTGGGACGCGCCGTCGTTGCTGCCGTATGGGTGGCGCATGTCGCGTATTTCGGCTTCATCGTGAAGACGGATCGCGGCTCTGCGACCGAGCGCGGCTCCGAACGCGTTGTCGAGCGGACGGAGGGCTAGGCATGTTCAGCAAACGGCTGGCGGGCATGGTGCCCGAAGCGCGCAAGTACGTAGCGGCAAGCGTCGCGCTCCAGTGGGTCGCGCTCGCGGCGAACATAGCGCTCATGCTGCTCATGGGGGCGTTCGTGCAGTCCCTCGTCGAGGGTGGGGACGTCGCCGCGGCGCGGGCGAACCTCGTGATGGCCGCTGCGGCGGCTATCGTCGTGCGCGTTTGCTGTTTGACGCTCTCGCAGCGCATGGGCCAGGCGGCAGCTGCGGCCGCGAAGCGCACCGTGCGCAAGCTCGTATACGACAAGCTCGTGCGCCTCGGTCCGTCGTACTCCGAGCGCGTGTCCACGAGCGAGGCCGTGCAGGTGAGCGTCGAGGGCACCGAGCAGCTGGAGAGCTACTTCGGTTCGTACCTGCCCCAGCTGTTCTATTCGGTCTTGGCGCCGCTCACCCTGTTCGCCTGTCTCGCTCCGCTGTGCTTTCCGGCAGCCGTGGCGCTTCTGGCCTGCGTGCCGCTCATACCCGCGTCCATCGTCGCCGTGCAGAAGATCGCGAAGCGCGCGATGGGCTCGTACTGGGACGCCTACACCGACTTGGGCGCGACGTTCCTCGAGAACCTGCAGGGCCTCACCACGCTCAAGATCTACCGCGTCGACGCCGATCGCCACGAGGCGATGAACCGCGAGGCCGAGACGTTCCGCCAGGCCACGATGCGGCTTTTACGCATGCAGCTGAACTCCGTGACGGTGATGGACGTGTTCGCCTACGGCGGGGCGGCGGTGGGCATCGTCATGGCGCTGTGGCAGTTCTCGCTCGGGCAGGCGCCGTTTTTCGCGGCTTTCGCCGTGATATTCCTGGCGGCCGAGTTCTTCATCCCGCTGCGCACGCTGGGGTCGTTCTTTCACACGGCCATGAACGGCATGGCGGCGGCCGACAAGATGTTCGCGATTCTCGATGCGCCGGAACCCAAGCGCGGCTCGCGCGTCATCGAAGCCGATCGCATCTCCTTTGCATGCCGCGGCGTGGGGTATTCCTACGATGGCGAGCGCACCGTGCTTTCCGACGTGGATTTCGATGCGGCCGCCGGATCGTTCACGGGCATCGTCGGCGAGAGCGGTTCGGGAAAGTCGACGTTGGCGGGCATCCTGTCGGGACGCAACGCCGGATTCGCGGGGTCGGTCGAAGTGGGCGGCGTGCCGATCCAGGAGGCGTCCCGCGCCTCGCTTGCGAGCACCGTCACGGTCGTTCCGTTCTCGAGTTACCTGTTCAAGGGGAGCGTGCGCTCGAACCTGCTGCTAGCCGACCCCCAGGCGAGCGACGAGGAGCTGTGGGAGGCGCTTCGTCGCTGCCGCGCAGAAGGGTTCGTGGAGCAGGCGGGCGGGCTCGATGCAGCGATAGCGGAGGAAGGCGGAAACCTTTCGGGTGGTCAGCGGCAGCGACTCGCGCTGGCTCGCGCCTTGCTCCGAGATACGCCTGCGTACGTGTTCGACGAGGCCACGTCGAACGTCGATGCGGAGAGCGAGCGAGCCATCGTCGAGGTCGTCCATGAGCTGGCGCGCACGAAGACCGTCGTCGTGATCTCGCATCGCCTGGCGGCCGTGGCCGGCGCCGACCGCATCTACGTGTTGGAAGACGGCCGTGTGGCAGAAGCCGGGACGCACGGCGAATTGCTGGAGCACGGCGGCCCGTATGCGCGCCTATGGAGCCGGCAAGCCGAGCTCGAGCGCTTCTCTGCTGCGGTCGAAGCGGACGATCCCGAGGATCGGCTGACGGAGGCGCCGTCTGCGGTTTCCGGAGGATCCGCGCGCGCCGCGGCCGAGCCTGCGCGCTGCCCCGACTGCCCTGCGCATGGGCGAAGAGGGGAAGAGCCTGCGCCCGTCGAGCCGACGCGCCGATCGCACTTGTCGGTGATGCTGCGGCTGGTGGGGCTCGTGCGCCCTCTGGCTCCCTGGATGGCGTTGGCCGTCGTGCTGGGAGTGCTGGGCTTCGGGGCGGCCATCTTCCTCACGGTGTTCGGGGTCTACGCGCTCGTCGATCTGGCGGGCTTTCCGCAGACTGTCGGCTACGGCGCCGCGCTGGCGCTCGTGGCCGTCTGCGGCGTCGCGCGCGGGCCTCTGCGCTACGGCGAGCAGCTGTGCAACCATTATCTCGCGTTCAAGCTGTTGGCGCTCGTGCGCGACCGCGTGTTCGCCGCGCTGCGCCGCTTGGCTCCGGCGAAGCTGGAAGGCCGCGACAAAGGCGACCTTGTTTCGCTTGTGACCGGCGATATCGAATTGCTGGAAGTGTTCTATGCTCACACGTTGTCCCCGGCGATCATCGCGTTCGTCGTGTCTGCGGGCATGACGGCGTTCGTCGCGACGATATCTCCGGCGCTGGGGTTGCTGGCTCTTGCATCCTACCTGCTGGTGGGCGTAGCGGTGCCGTACGCCTCCTCGAAGGCCAGCGGCATGGGCGGGCGCGAGCTGCGGGAGGGGCTGGGCGGTATGAACGCGTTCGTGCTTGACAGCTTGCGAGGCTTGCGCGAGACGCTGCAATTCGGCCGAGCGGCCGAACGTTCGCGCGAGCTGGACGAACGCATGGACGAGCTTGCCCGCGCGGAAGCGCGCCTCAAGGGGCGCGGCGCTCTGGCGATGTCGTTGACGAACGGGCTGGTGCTGGCGCTCGACGTTGCGATGGTGCTGGCGTCGGGGGCGCTGTGCTTGTCCGGTGCCATCGCGCCCGACGGAGCTCTTGTGGCCACGGCCGCCCTCATGTCGTCGTTCGGCCCGGTCATCGCCGTGGCGAATCTCGGCTCCACGCTGCAGCAGACGCTTGCGTCCGGGGGGCGCGTGCTTGAGCTGCTTGACGAGCGCCCGCAGACCGAGGAGGTCGACGACGGTGCGGATCTGGGGACGTTCTCGGGCGCTGCGGTGCGTCGCGTCGACTTCTCCTATGGAGGGTATCCCGTGCTCGACGACGTGAGCCTGCGCATCGAACCGGGCAGCGTGGTGCACCTGTCCGGGCGCAGCGGTTCGGGCAAGTCGACGCTGTGCAAGCTGCTCATGCGCTTTTGGGATGCCACGCGCGGCGTGGTGGAGGTGTCGGGCACGGATGTGCGCCGTGCGAACACGGCCAGCTTGCGCGAAACGCAGGGCTACATGACGCAGGAAACGCATCTGTTCGCCGGCACCATAGGCGAGAACATCCTCCTTGCGAAGCCGAGCGCCTCGCCCGAAGAGCTGGCCGAAGCATGCCGCAAGGCGGCGTTGAGCGGTTTGATCGAACGTCTGCCGCGCGGGCTGGACACGCCGGTGGGCGAGCTGGGGGAGACGCTCTCGGGAGGCGAGCGGCAGCGCATAGGCCTTGCACGCGTGTTCCTGCACGACGCGCCGTTCGTGCTGTTGGACGAGCCCACGTCGAACCTCGACAGCCTGAACGAGGCCGCCGTGCTCCGCGCGCTCTCCGAGGGCCGCGGCGACAAGACCGTCGTGCTGGTGAGCCATCGCGCCTCGACCGCCGCGATAGCCGACGTGGAATACACGGTGGATCGAGGACGGTTAGGTTAAGGGTCGAGCGCCGTTCGGGTTACTCCCATCCGCCTTCGCGCAGCGTGTTCCCATCCAAGTCCTTCAGGATGAACGCGCCGTGTTCGTACACGGCGTAGCTGGCGGAGCCGTCCTTCGGGATGGAGGTGCTTCCCGGGTTGACGAACAGCACGCCGTCGCGCTCGTCGAGCGTCTTCGCATGGGTATGGCCTGACAAGAAGGCGCTGCCGGGAGCGAGCGTAGGCGGGTCGTCGGGGGACTTGCCCGGCAGGTGGCCGTGGGAGAGGTACAGGACGTGCCCGTCGGCCTCGACGAGGGCGTAGTCGGCCATGCACGGGAAGTCGAGCACCATCTGGTCAACTTCGGCATCGCAGTTGCCGCGCACGGCAACGATGCGTCCGGCCAGGCCGTTGAGCAGCGCGATCGCCTCTTTCGGCGCGTAGCCTTCCGGCAGGTCGTTGCGCGGGCCGTGGTACAGCAGGTCGCCCAGCAAGACGATGCGGTCGGGCGCTTCGGCTTCGATGCGGTCGACGAGCGCGCGCACGGCGGGCGCCGCGCCGTGCAGATCGGATGCGATGAGCAGCTTCACAGGCGTTTCCTTTCCTCGGTGGGCCCTCAGCCTAAATCGGAGCAGTAGCCGCGCGTGATGATGCGCTTCTTGCTTCTCGGGAACAGGTGGGCGTAGAGCGCCATGAAGTAGCTGTCGGTCATCGAGGCCATGTAGTCGACGACCACCTGGTTCGGATCCGATGCCAGGTACTCGTCGATCTCAACGGTGCGAGACTTGGCGGCGAGGGAGGCGGCATGGTGCTTGAACACCGGCGAGCCCTCGTCGCCTGCGAGAAGATCCTCCAAGAGGCGCTCGTACAGCTCCTCGAACATCTCTTCCACGATGTTGCCTGCGCCGTTCACCATGCCTTCGCGCTCGTATATGAGCTCGTAGTTCTGGCGTTTGGCGCGCTTGAGGTCGGCGAACGCCCTTTCGCTGAGCGCGATGCGGTCGGTGCCGTAGCTCGTGTTCACGAGGTCGACGGTGAGGTTGTTGATGATGCGCGCGTTGTCGCGGCCGATGACCTCGCTGTCGAACACGTCGAGCGAGTCGATGACGCCCATGTCGAGCGCGTCGGCGCGATCCTTGCCAACGTAGGCGATCATGTCGCTGACGCGGACGACGCAGCCCTCCAGCGTGGAAGGACGCAGCGTCTTGATGGCAAGCTCGTCTGCGGTGCACGCTTCCACGAGCCTGTCGAGCGCGACGAAGTCGGCCGTGTCGCCCATGCGCAGCACCTGCTGGGCGAACTCGCCGTTGTGGCACAGCACGCCGTCGAGGGTCTGCAGGCTGACGTTGCGGCGGTACAGCTGGTCGAGCACGCGCACCGAGTGCACGTTGTGGTTGAAGTAGCGCCCGGTTCGTCGATGGTAGCATGCGCTCAAGTAGCGCTCGCCGGCGTGGCCGAAGGGCGTGTGCCCCACGTCGTGGCCCAGTGCGATGGCCTCGATGAGCTCGCAGTTCAGCCCCAGCAGCGATCCGATGCCGCGCGCCACGCGGCTGACCAGCTGCACGTGCAGCCCGCGGCGGCTGATGTCGTCGTTCTCCACGAACGAGAACACCTGCGTCTTGTCCGCGTAGCGGTTGTACGCCGGCACGTTGAGGATCTTCTCGATGTCGCGCGCGAACGCGGGGCGCGTGAGCGTGGCGTCGTCGTGCGGGTTCCGCTCGCGGCGCACGACGTTCGCGTCGTCGAAGCGATGCGGGTGCGCGCGCCCGGCGGCGCGGTCGGCGCGGATGGCGGCCTCGATGTCGGGGTTGAGTGAGAGATAGGGGATGTTCGTGCGTTCCATGGGCGTCCTCTGCTGATGCAGCCCGCCGCGCGGCGGCGGGCGTCGCGGGTATCGGGGACATTGTAGCGCATGGAGCCGCGTACGGCGAAGAGGCCGGCGAGCGAGCGCATGCGCCGGCTCCAAGCGGTTGCAGTCCGCTTACGCACGCTTTTGACAAGCAAAACCGCCTTTCATACGTACGAAAGCTTGACAAAAGCGTGCATTAACGAAGCGGGTCAGTGCTGATGGTAACGAAGCGCCTAGTACCGGTACAGCGCGGCGATGCCGGAGTCGCCGGGAATCTTCTCGGCGGGAAGCTCGAACACGTCGGCGTCCTGGGCAAGGGCCGCGCGGACGAAGCCGTCGGCCAGCTCGGGGCCCTGGAAGCGGCCGTGCGGCTCGCGCTCGAACAGGAAGACCTCGCCCGTCTGCTCGTCGAAGCCGCCGGGGATGTAGGCGCCTTCGGCCAGGAACAGGGCGCGCACCTTGCGCTCTGCAAGCGCGAGCCCGATGGCCTCCAGGTCCGACGACGCGCCGCCGTGCGCCTCGGCATCGCCGAACTTCTCCAGCAGCTCGGTCGCGCGCGCCTCGCGCACATGCTCGATGACGGCCTTCGCATCGGCCAAGAGCTCGGGGGCCTCGATGCCGCCGATGTCCTTCTCGATGCCCTCGTCCAGCAGATGGGGGATGGTGGAGATGCGGCGGAAGGCGCTTTGGTGCTCGGGCAGGCTCACGAGGATCACCGGCAGGTCGGTGCCGGCCACGAGGTAGTCGGTCACCGCCTTGTTCACGTACTGGAAGAACTTTCCGGCCTCCTCCTTCCTCACGTCGTTGCGCGACTTCCAGCCGTGGTAGGGCGGCATATGGTTCTCGAGCGACGAGTAGTCCAGCGCACCCTCGTGCCCGTCGTACACGAGCGGGAACTCCTCGCTGAACGCGTCGAGCACGTCGCGGGGCAGCTCCACGCGCTCGAGCGAGCCGAAGTCGCCGTGGACGAACGCGAAGCGGTCGGCCGAAAGCCCCAGTAGGAAGTAGTGCGATCCGAACTGGAAGTTCTTCAGCAGCGGCTTGACGTAGAACCGCTCGCCCACGAATGCGAGCGGGCCCGCCTCGTAGCCAAGCCGGTAGATGTAGGTTCGGTCGTTGCCTGCGAGCACGGCCAGGCTTCCGCCGGGCGCGGGGTTCGTCAGATCGTCGAAGTGCTCGGCTGCGTAGGCGAGCCGCTCGTCGACGCCTTTGTATTCGCGGCGCTCGCGCTCCTGGGCGAGCTTCGCGCGCGCCTGCTCCACGAGGGCCTCGAACTCGATGCGGTCGCTCTCGTCGCCGGGAGCACTGCCGTGCGTGGGCAGGTAGAGCGATACGAGGGGCGGCTCGACCTGCTCGTAGAGCGCAGAATCGAAGTCCGCCAAAATCGTGATGTCGTCGTTCATGGCAAACCTCTCTTTTCGGGCGATCGTTCGGAATGCCGGCGAAGCGCGACCGGCCGATCAAGCATAGCAGCGGTCCCGCCGGCGTCCGATACCGCTGCGGTTTTGTCAGGATTCGGTTGGCGTTCTGCTGATTGCCCTGCGCCTTCCCGCCGCGGCGCCGCGAGCGCGCGCTTGCGCTATACTGGACGGTGACGAACACGGAAAGGGAGCGCATGCAGAACAGGCAGTGGATATTCGCGGTTATCGGGGGCTTGAGCTTCGTCCTCATGACGGGCAGCCTCGTGCTCGCGTACGCGAACGCGGGCGAGGAGGGCGTCGGCATCGCCGAGCTGGGGCCGTCGCTGGCGTTGGCATTCGTGTTCCTCGTGAACGTGGTGCTGGCGAAGCAGAACAGACGCAGGTAGGGGTCGCGATGGCGGGCGGCATCAGCGAAGAGGACATCCAGAAGGTGCGCGAGGCCAACGACCTCGTCGAGGTTATCGGAGAGCGGACGCCGGTGAAGCAGCGCGGGCGCGATTTCTGGTGCTGCTGCCCGCTGCACAACGAGAAGACCCCGTCGTTCAAGATCGATCCGGCCTTGCAGCTATGGCACTGCTTCGGCTGCGGCGAGGGCGGCGACGTGTTCGGCTTCATCATGAAGACCGAGGACCTGTCGTTTCCCGAAGCCGTGCGCCGGTTGGCCGAGCGCGCGCACATCGACATCGCCGAGAGCGGCGGGCGCAAGAGCATCGGCAGCAGCCGCAAGGCCCGCCTCAAGGCCGTCTGCGACGAGACCTCGCAGTTCTACCATTGCCAGCTCATGCGCAACCCCGGCTCCGACGCGTCGGCGGCGCGCAGCTACCTGGGCGCGCGCGGCCTGGGGGGCGAGGTGCCGAAGACCTGGCAGCTCGGTTTCGCGCCGGGGCACGGGCAGCTGGTGCGCCACCTGTCTGCGAAGGGCTTCAAGCCCGACGAGATGGTGCAGGCGAACGTGGCGCTGTCGAACGACGGGGGCAAGCTGCGCGACCGCTTCTACAACCGCATCATGTTCCCCATCAACGATCCGCAGGGCGAGTGCATCGCCTTCGGCGGACGCGTGGTGGGCAAGGGCGAGCCGAAGTACCTGAACTCGCAGGAGACTCCGCTGTTCCACAAGTCGCAGGTGCTCTACGGTATGGACAAGGCGAAAGCGGCCATGGCCTCGACCGGCATAGCCGTGGTGGTGGAGGGCTACACCGACGTCATCGCGCTGCACGAGGCGGGCGTGAGGAATGCGGTGGCCACGCTGGGCACCGCGCTCACCATGCGCCATATCCGCCTGCTGTCGCGCCATGCGCAGCATGCGATCGTGTACCTCTTCGACGGCGACGAGGCGGGCCAGCGCGCCGCCGACCGGGCGCTCGCGTTCATCGACGACTCCATGACGCCCGAGGCGGGCAAGAGCCGCATCGAGCTGGCCGCCGTCACGCTACCGGACAACCTCGACCCGGCCGACTTCGTGGCCCAGCGCGGCGCCGAGGAGCTGCAGAAGCTCATCGCGAACGCCCAGCCGCTGCTGAAATACGGCATCGAGCGCCGCCTTGCCCGCCACGACCTCGGCCGCGCCGAGGGGCGCGCCGCCGCCCTTGCCGACGCGCTGCAGGTGCTGGCCCCCATCAAGGACTCCATGCTCGCGCGCGACTACGCCGTGCAGATAGCCACGAGCGTGCGCGCCCGCGAGCAGGACGTGATCGACCAGCTGGAGCATCTGAAGGCGCCGAAGGTCGAAGGGGAGCGCGACGACGAGGGCGCGCCGGACGGTTTCGAGCAGGCCGCCGCGCCGCAGAGGCCGGCCCGCAGCCTGCCGCGCGCCGAGGTCAACCGCCGCCGCTTCGAGCGCCAGCTGCTGACGCTGGCCGCGCGCCGGCCCGACCTGGCGCTTCTGCACGCCGACGCGCTCGCTCAGACGCAGTGGCACGAGCAGGCGCACGCCGTCGTCGCGCAGAGCATGCTCGACGCGCTGGCCGAGGATCCGGCGGCTTCGTCGGCGCGCCTCGTGACGGAGGCGTCGCGCGCGCTTCCGGCCGCCGCCGCGGTGCTGACGTCGGGCACCGTGTCGGAGACGGCCGCGCCCGAGCAGCTGGCGGCCTTCCTCGTGGAGGAGCTCGCCATCGGCGACGCCGAGGACGCGGTGGGGGCCCTGCGCGCCCAGATCGCCGACCCGTCGCGCCTCGATCCCGACGAGCTGGAGATGCTCTACGAGACCGTGGCCGCCATGCAGCAGGACCTCAAGCGCCGCCGCGCCGCCCACAAGCCGCTTTCCCCGCGTTCCTGATCGGTTCCCTCGCCTCGCTCATGCGCGAGGCGAGGGATGGTATACTCGACGCGGAAGAAAGGAGGAGCCCGTGAGCCCCTTCGTCTGGTTGGCCGTCGCCGCCGTCATGGCGGTCGTCGAGGTCGCTTCGTTCGGCCTCATCACCATGTGGTTCGTCATCGGCGCGCTCGCGGCGTTCGCCGCGAACCTGCTCGGCGCCGATCTGCTCGTGCAGATCGTCGTGTTCCTGGTCGTTTCCGTCGTGTGCCTCGTGGCCCTGCGCCCCGTGTTCGTGAAGTACCGCGACCGCGGAAAGCAGGAGGAGCCCACCCATGTCGGGCAGACCGCCGTCGTGGTGGAGGACGTCGACAACGAGGGACTCACCGGCCGCGTGGAAACCGACAACCGCATGACCTGGGCCGCGCGTTCCGCCGACGGCTCGTTCATCCCCCAGGGCGCCGTCGTGCGCATCGTGGGGCAGGAGAGCGTGAAGCTCATCGTCGAAAGGAAGGTGTCCTAGCATGATCACCCTCGACCCGCTTCTGATCGCCATCATCGTGATCGTCGTGCTCGTGGTGCTGTTCTCGGTCACGTGCATCAAGATCGTCCCGCAGGCCGAAGCCGCCATCGTCGAGCGTCTGGGCTCGTACCTCGACACGTGGAACAACGGCCTGCACGTCAAGGTGCCATTCATCGACCGCGTGCGCCCCTACATCTCGCTCAAGGAGCAGGTGTTCGACTTCCCGCCGCAGCCCGTCATCACGAAGGACAACGTCACCATGTCCATCGACTCGGTGGTGTTCTTCAGGATCATGGATCCGAAGCTGTACACCTACGGCGTGGAGAGCCCGATCCTCGCCATCGAGAACCTCTCGGCCACCACGCTGCGCAACATCATCGGCGACTTGGACCTGGACACCACGCTGACCTCGCGCGACACCATCAACGCGAAGATGCGCGCCATCCTCGACGAGGCCACGGACGCCTGGGGCATCAAGGTGAACCGCGTCGAGGTGAAGAACATCACGCCGCCCGCCGCCATCCAGCAGGCCATGGAGAAGCAGATGAAGGCCGAGCGCGAGAAGCGCGAGGCGGTGCTTCTGGCCGAGGGCGAGAAGCAGGCCGCCATCACCATCGCCGAGGGCAACAAGCAGGCGCAGATCCTGTCCGCCGAGGCCGCGAAGCAGCAGGTGATCCTCGCCGCCGAGGCCGAGGGCGAGGCCGAGGCCATCAAGAACGTGCAGCAGGCGACGGCCGACGGCATCCGCATGGTGCGCGAGGCCGGCGCCGACAACGCCGTGCTCACGCTGCAGGCCTTCGAGGCGCTCAAGGCGGTGGCCGACGGGCAGGCCACGAAGCTCATCATCCCCTCCGAGATCCAGGGCATGGCGGGACTGGCCGCCTCCCTCAAGGAGATCGTGGCGGACGACAAGCAATAGCCCTTCCCACCTCGCGTTTTGTGGAGCTTTCGGAAGTTCGCTGGACAAGGCGCGCCCGAAACCGGACAATACGAATCCGACGATAACCCGCGCCGCCCCGAATCGGGCGGCGCGTCCCATAATTCAGAAGGACGTGTTGACCGTGATTTCCATCGTGCAGTCCCCCAACCCTATCCTGAACCAGGTGTGCGATCCGTGCGACCTAGGCGATAAGAGCTTGAAGAAGCTGGCCAAGCAGATGGCGAAGGCCATGTACAAGAACGACGGTTGCGGCCTTGCTGCGCCGCAGCTCGGCGTGGCGAAGCGGCTCGTGGTGATCGACTGCGACCAGGAAGAAGGCGAGCAGAATCCCATCGTGCTGGTGAACCCCGTGCTGGTGGACACGCAGGGCGATCCGGTGGTGGCGGGCGAGGGGTGCCTGTCGTGCCCCGGCATCACGGTTCCCATCGCGCGCCCGCCGTTTGCGCGCGTGCGTTATTTCGACCTCGACGGCGAGGAGTGGGAGATCGAAGGCGACGATCTCCTCGGCCGCTGCCTGCAGCACGAGCTGGACCACCTCGACGGCATCACCATGTTCGAGCGCTGCGACCCGATGGCCCGCATCGAGGCGCTGCGCGACTACGAGATAGCGCTGGCCGCGGGCGCCCGCCCGGGGGAGACCTCGCTCGAAGCGCGGGTGCGCTAACCATGCGCGTCGTGTTCATGGGCACGCCCGCGTTCGCGGCGACCATCCTCGACGATTTGGCGGAGCAGCATGACGTGGCAGCGGTGTACACGCGTCCCGACGCGGTGCGCGGGCGCGGCAAGCGCTTAGAGCCCTCGCCGGTGAAGGCCGCGGCCGAGCGCCGCGGCTTGCGCGTGCTGACTCCGCGCACCCTGCGCGACGAGGCGGCGCAGCGCGAGCTGGCCTCGTTCGCCCCCGACGTGATCTGCGTCGCGGCCTACGGCGCCATCCTGCCGAAGGAGGTGCTCGACATCCCTCGCTTCGGCTGCCTCAACGTGCACGCGTCGCTGCTGCCGCGCTGGCGCGGCGCCGCGCCCATCGAGCGAGCCATCCTGGCGGGCGACGAGGAGGCGGGCGTGTGCATCATGCGCATGGAGGAGGGCCTGGACACAGGCGCCTACTGCGTGTGCCGCACCGCCATCGTCGACGGCAAAAGCGCCTCCGAGCTTACCGATGAGCTGGCCGACCTGGGCTCGCACGCCCTGCTCACCGCCCTCGTGCATGTCGAGCGCGACGCTGCCGAGTGGACGGAGCAGGACGAGGAGCAGGTCACCTACGCCTCGAAGATCGAGAAGCGCGAGCTGGACCTGTCGCCGAACGACGACGTTGCGCTCGCGGCGCGCAAAGTGCAGGCGTCGAGTGCGCCGCACCCGTCGCGCGCCGTCGTCGCCGGGCGCGGCGTCACCGTGCTCGAAGCGCACGCGCCCGAGGACGCGGCGGGTTGCGAGCTGGCGGCGGGCATCCGTCCGGGGGAGGTGCGCTTCGCGGGCAAGCGCCTGTTCCTCGGCATGGCGGACGGCGCGCTCGAGGTGGGCGCGCTCAAGCCCGACGGCAAGCAGACCATGGACGCGCGTTCGTTCGCCGCGGGCGTCCAGGGAATCAAGGACGGCGGCCTGACCTGGGAGGAACCCCATGCCTGAAGCACGTGAGACGCGAAAGCCCCAAGGCTACGCCGGACCTAAAAACCCTCCGAAGAAGCCGCGCTCGAAGGCGAGCCCCGCACGTTTGGCCGCGCTCGACGTGGTGCGCGCCGTGCGCGAGCGCGACGCGTTCGCGCAGGACGTCATCGGCACGCGCATCGACCGCTCCGACCTCTCGTCGGAGGATCGCGCGTTCGCTACGAAGCTGGCTCTCGGCGTGGTCAGCGCCACGGGCACGCTCGACGAGATCATCGATCGCGCGCTCAACGCGCCCAGCGACGTGAAACCCGACGTGCGCGATGCCTTGCGAGTGAGCACCTACGAGATCATCTTCCTCGGCAAGACGCCGCACGCGGCCGTCGACCAGGGCGTGGAGCTCGTGCGCTCCTTCGCGATGAGCGCGTCGGGTCTGGCGAACGCGGTGCTGCGCAAGATCGTGCTCATGCGTCAGGCGTTTCCCTTCGGCGATCCCATGCGCGACCCCGAGGCGCTCGCGCGCCTGCATGCGTTCCCCTTGTGGTTGGCGCGCAAGCTCATCGTCGACTTGGGGCCGCAGGAGGCTCTCGACTTCATGCGCGCCTCGAACGAGCAGGCGCCGCTGTTCATCGCCGTCAACGCGGCGAAAACCTCCGACGAGGCCCTGGTCAAAGCGTTCGACAAGCTGGACGAGGGGCTGGACCCGGTATCGGTGGACGGCGTGAGCGTTGCCGGCTGCTACCGTGTGCTCGACACACGCGCGCTGCTGCTTCCCGAGGTGAAGCGGATGTTCTCGCAGGGCAAGATCCTCGTGACGGACGCCGCTTCGCAGCTGGTGGCCGCCTCGGTGCTGCCTGAGCGGAAGCCCGCGTCGCTTCTGGAGGTGGGCGCCGGTCGCGCCACGAAGACGATCCTGCTGCAAAGCGATGCGACGCGCGCCTACGGCTCACAGCTGGTCCTGTCTACGCTTGACAACCATGCGTTCAAGACGCGGCTTCTGCTGGAGCGCGCCGAGCGCTACGGCGCGGAGGTGGCCGAGGCGTTCACGGGCGACGCGCTGGAGCTGGACGCCGTGGTGGGGGACCGCGCCTTCGACGAGGTGTTCATCGACGCCCCGTGCTCGGGGCTGGGCACGCTGCGCCGCCATCCCGAGATCCGCTGGCGCATCAAGCCGGCCGACATCGTTGAGTTCGCGCGCGTGCAGCTGGGCATGCTGCAGGCTGCCGCGCCGCACGTGGCCCCGGGCGGCGCGCTGGCCTACGCCACGTGCACGGTAACCCGCGAGGAGAACAACGGCGTGGTGAAGGCCTTCCTCGAAAGCGAGGCCGGCGCGGGCTTCAAGCTGGCACCCGTCAACGGCCGCTCCTGCGTGGCCACGCGCCTGTCTCCCGGCTCCTCGGACGCCCACTTCGCCGTCCGTTTCGAGCGCATCGCGTAAAGCCTCCTCGCGCGAGGTGCCGCCCGACCCTCTCAGAGGAGGTTCGGGCGGCGTATGGAGGGGAGGGTATGCGGTTTTGCGGCGCCTAGGCTCCGGCGACGGCGTTCTTGCCGGCCACGTAGCCGTAGTATAGCGCCATCGAATGGCTGACGCCCTTGAAAGCGATGGGGTACTGCACGGCGAAGCGGTTCCCCTGGACGTTGCCTGCCACGTAGAATCCAGGTATGACCCGCTTCTCTTCGTCGAACACGTGGCATTCCTCGTCGGAAACCAGACCGCCGATGCACACGAGCATGTCGCCCTGGCGACACGGCGTGGCGTAGAACGGTGCGGTCTCCACCGGGAACAGGCGCGAGGCGATCTTGCCGAAGTCCTCGTCCTTGCCGGCCTTGGCAAGCTCGTTGTAGCGCTCGATGGACGCTTTGGCGTTCTCGATGTCGAGCCCCTTTTCTTTGCACAGGGTAAGCAGCTCGTCGAGGGTATCGGCCTTCAAGAGCACGCCGGCTTCCACCGCTAGATCGATGTTCGTCTGCGATATGTAGTCGGAAGGCGATGCGGTGGCTTCGACGCGTCCGGTCGGGCTTTCCATCTGGTAGGTCGCTTTGCCGTGCTTGATCGGGAAGGAGGCCCACTGCTCGGCCCAGTTCCCGTCGAAGAACTGGAAGAGCATGCGACCGGGCTGGTTCTCGATCTGGTTCTGCATCTGCTGGCCCGGGATGTCTTCGTTCGTGAAGCGCTTGCCGTCCTTGTTCAGGTATAGAAACGGCGCGGTGCCGACCGGGGACATGTCCATGCCCGTGCCGCCGTAGGTGCCGCCCATCCAGTGGATCATCGGGGCATGGTGCTGCTGCACGGCGGCGCCCACCCAGTTGCCCAGCTTGAGGCCGTCGCCCTGGTTGACGGGCTTGCCTTCGACGTCCATGTCGGGCCACCACACTTGGATCTCGTTCTCTACCGTGGCCGGGCAGAAGAACTTGAGGAACTCGGGATTGGACGAGTACTCGCCCGTCGCGAGGATGACGCCCTTGCTCGCGGTCGCCTTGACGTACTTGCCGGTCTCGGCGTTGCGGGCGTACACCGTGCTCACGCGATCGCCGTCCTTCTCCAGCTTCTCGGCGAAATGGCCGAAGCGCGCGTCCATCAGCCCCGTCCCGACGACCATGTCCCAGTTGGCCTCGAAGATGAACTTCTGGTCGGGATAACAGGACACCGAGCTGGGATAGCAGGGGAACGCCTCCTTGGTGAAGTCGTAGCCGTCCGGCAGGGGCACGAAGTACGGGGTGATGTACTGCTCGACGCCATCGGGAATCTCCGCGATCGAGCTTTCGGCGTAGTAGATGTCGGGCACGGCTTCGAGGTACCAGTCGAAGGCCTCGCCGCTGTGCTTCGCCCACTTCGTGTAGATGGAGCGCTTCGGGAAATACGACCCCTCTTCAACCTCGTGGTCGCATGCCTCGTCGATGTCGACGATATTCTCGCGACCCCAGCGCTTCATGGTCTCGCCGCCCATGATGGCGAAGTCGCCGGAGCGGACATTAGGCTTCTCGGACTTCTCGAACGCGATGATGGACGCGCCCTCTTCGACGGCGGAGCGGGCGGCCGCCACGCCGGCGATGCCCAGCCCGACGATGATGATATCGGCCGAAACCTCTTCTTCCACGTCCTCGGCAGCGATCTCGGGCGGGTTGACGGGCCAAGGGTAGTCTCCATTGACCGTCGCGTCGTCGGCGGCGGCCGATGCACCGGCGCTCTTGCTCTCGGTCGTCTGGGGCGCGCAGGCCGTGAGCGCCCCCGCTCCAACGGCTCCGGCACCTGCCAGCAGCGCTCCCCTTAGAAAGGTCCTTCTTGATAGATCCTCCATCGTTCCTCCTTCGATGATCGAACTTCGCTTGCAGTCGTTGGTTCTTGGGATTTCGACCATGAACGAACCATAAGGCGTTCGGCTGTCCGTGTCTGTCGCTCGATCGCGTTAGCGACGTCGTTTTTGTCACTCACAATGGGTGATTCTCGCGTTTGACAGGGTATTGTCTTATAAAATGAAGGTTCGCAGACAGCGAGTGCCGTGACGATCGTCCGGCGCAAAGAGAGAAGGATGTGCGCTCGATGGCTTCAGGTGAAGTGCGGCTTTTCTTAGAACATGCAGGCGCGGTCGGGCTGGCCGTTTGCCTGGCAACCTTGCTTGACGGGGCCGCGCCTCAATCGGGGATATTCGGGATCGGGGCGGGTTCCGAGGAGTTTCTGCTATCCTCGCTGATCTCGTTTGCGTTTGTATGCCTGCTTGCGGCGGTTCGTTTCGCCCTGTCCGCCGACGACCCGAAGCGCTTGATGGCTTTTGGCGGTCTGCTTGCCTCGCTTGGTTTTGTCGCGTTCGAATTCGTGCGGGTGCCGGGGATCGAAATTCCGATGGGCGTCGGCTGCGGTGCCCTGTTTGGTTTCGGGCTGGGAACCTCGTGTGTGTACTGGGGCGCGTCGTTCGGGTCGTTGGGGCAACAGAAGGCCGTCGCCGTGCTAGCGCTCGTCTGCCTCTTCGCCGGGCTGTTTCGGGTTGCGCTCCTGCTTCTTCCCCAGCCGTGGCAGGGCGGCCTGTTCGGCGTGCTGCTCATGCTCTCTTTTCTTCAGATGAAGAGCCAGGACAAGGACCTGCCTGCGCCGACGTCCGCCGACGAAGAGAGCGCGCTCGTTCGCACGCGCGGCATGCTCGAGCGCAACTGGGTCGTCTTTGCGGCGCTCGTGCCGTGCATTCTTCTGGTTGCGTTCAGCTGGTCTGGCAACATGCGGGGCGCGGACATGGTCAACAATCCGCAAATCGAGACTTCATGGGGGCTTGTCGCGGGGATGATGCTGAGTGCGGTGCTGTTCCTGTTCCTTTCGCGGTGGAAGCAGGGGCGCTTGGTCGACGATGCTTTCGTGGTGGTGCCGGTGCTGGCCACGGCGGGAGTAATGGTCAGCTGGTTTCTTGGCGCCTGGGAGCAAGGCTTCGGGCAAGTGGCATCCAACATCCCTTTGGGATTCCTGCAGGCTTCGGTAGTGACTTTGCTGATAGCGGGATTCAGCAAGGAAGTGAGAAACGGGCTTGCCTCGGCGTTTGTTTCGGGACTGTGCTGCGCCGCCTTGGCGATCTTGTTCTTAGGCTTCTTCGTGGTCTGGCCGTTGTTAGGCGATCGGATTGCCAGCGGCGTCAGCCTGTCGTTCGAAGCGGTCTACCTGGCCGCCGTCGCCGTCCGGCTGGCCGTTCGTTCCCATGTCTCGGCGACGGCGCCGCTTCCGAGCGCGGAGAAGAACGCCGACGAGCGTTGCCTTGCCCTCGCGAGCCGCTACGGTCTTTCGAAGCGCGAGCTGGAAACGCTCGTCTACCTGGCTCAAGGCAGGAGCGCCCCTTACATCGCCGACGAGCAGTTCCTGTCGGTGAACACGGTGCGAACCCACATCAAGCGCATCTACGCCAAGATGGATGTCCATTCGAAAGAGGAGCTGCTCGACTTGTTCCATAAAAGCTGAAAATGCCGTTGCGGCGAGGATACGGGCCCGGGACATGCGCCCGGGCCCGTTTTTCTTTATGGACGAGGACGAATGGCGGGTGCAAATCTCCGGAAAAGCCTTACTATGGGAACCGAAATCTTTGAAGCGAATAGGAGACTCACATGCTTTCCGAGCGCATACTGTCGCGCCTGATCCACACCATGACCAAGCAGCATCTGGCGCTCAACCCCACGAGCGAGACCACGATGCCCCCGGCGACGCCGGGGCAGAAGTACATGCTGTACATGCACGTCCCCTTCTGCGAGCGCCTGTGCCCGTATTGCAGCTTCAACCGCTACCCGTTTCGCGAGGAGGTCGCCCGGCCCTACTTCGCGAACATGCGCAAAGAGATGCTGATGCTGAAGGACCTCGGCTACGACTTCGAGAGCATCTACGTGGGCGGCGGCACGCCCACCGTCATGATCGACGAGCTGTGCGAGACGCTCGATCTGGCGCGCGACGAGTTCAACATCAGGGAGGTGGCCTCCGAGACCAACCCGAACCACCTGACGCAGCCGTGGCTGGACAAGCTGCAGGGCCGCGTGCAGCGTCTGAGCGTGGGCGTGCAGAGCTTCGACGACGATCTGCTCAAGCAGATGGACCGCTACGAGAAGTACGGCAGCGGCGACGTCATCCTGGAGCGCATCGCCGAGGCGGAGCCGTACTTCGACTCGCTGAACGTTGACATGATCTTCAATTTCCCCTCGCAGACTGAGGACGTTCTCATGGCCGACCTCGAGAAGATCGCGCTGTCCGGTTGCCGCCAGACCACGTTCTCGCCGCTGTACGTGTCGTCGGCCACTACGCGCAAAATGGCCGCTACGTTAGGCGCGATGGACTACGACCGCGAGTACCGTTACTACCAGATCCTCGACGGCGTGCTGGCCGGCGGCGACGACCCGCTGTTCGACCGCACCACGCTGTGGACGTTCACGCGCCCCGACAAGGAAGGCAAGCCGGCCGACGCGCCTCAGATCGACGAGTACCAGGTGAACTACGACGAGTACCCGGCCATCGGCAGCGGCTCCATCACGCATCTGAACGGCTGTTTGTACGTGAACAACTTCAGCATCAAAGACTACAACGCGGCCATCGAGAGCGGGCGCATGTCCATCATGGGCAAGACCGAGATGAGCAAGCGCGACCTCATGCGCTACCGCTTCCTGCTCGATCTGTACAAGCTGCGCCTGGACAAGCGCGCCTTCGAGCGCGACTTCGGCTGCAGCATCGAGACGGGCCTTCCCATGGAGCTGGCGTTCATGCGCTTGAGCAGGGCGTTCGAAACCGACAACGCCGACGAGCTGACGCTGACGCCCATCGGGCGCTACCTGACCGTGGTCATGTACCGCCAGTTCCTCAGCGGCATGAACAACCTGCGCGACCAGGCGCGCGCCGCGCTGACCGGCCCGGAGCGCGAGCTCCTGTTCGGCGAGGGCGTCCCCGCCTAAGAGATTGTCATCCTGAGCGCAAGCCGAAGGCCGGAGTCGAAGGATCCCGCACGGCGTCAGTCGGGGCGCTTCCGGCTATCGCCGCGCGGGGTCCTTCGACTACGCAGCGTCGCTGCTCCGTTCAGGATGACAACTGGGTCGTCGTCACCCGCGGGCCGCTTTTTTGTTTCCAAATGGTTTCGTCTTCCCCTGAATCGAAGCGGTTTGCTATACAATAGATAGACTTTTATTCCGACGACATACCAGAAGGAGGTCAAGCGAGCATGGAGCCGAACATCGAAGAGGTGGCTGGGCGAATTCGGGCCCTGCGCGAAGACCTCGACATCACCATGCAGGAGATGGCCGACGCGACGGGACGCTCGACAGCCGAGTACGCCGCGCAGGAATCGGGGCAGCACGACCTGTCGTTCACGTTCCTCTACAAGTGCGCGCAGCGCCTGGGCGTCGACGTCATCGAGCTTCTGACCGGCGAGGATCCGCATCTGTCGGGCTATTCGCTGACGCGCGCCGCGGAAGGCCTGTCCATCAAGCGCCGCGCGGGCTTCGAGTACCTGCACAAGGCCCCCCATTTCAAGAACAAGCTGGCCGAGCCCTTCCTGGTGACGGCGCCGTACCTCGAGGAAGAGCAGGACGCGCCCATCCACCTGTCCTACCACAAGGGCCAGGAACTCGACTACATCATCTCGGGTCGCATGCGCTTCGCCTACGAGGACCATATCGAGGAGCTCGAGGCGGGCGATCTGCTCATGTACGATTCCGGCCGCGGCCACGGCATGATCGCCACGGGCGGCGAGCCGTGCACCTTCCTCGCGGTGGTCATGAAGCCGAACGGGGAGATTATCTAGGCGCAGCGCCCCGGGCAGGCGGCGAGAAGCCGAACGAAGCCCCGGCGCATGCGCCCCGCATCCGATGATCCCATCCGTCTCGCGGCGGATCCTTCCGCTGCATCGATCTTCCGAGAAAGACACCATCATGAGAAACATCAACCTCCGCTACGTGAACGAAGCCTACGACGAGGGCGGCGTGCTCGTCTCGTTCGACGTGAACTGCCCGGCAGACTTCAACTTCGGCTACGACGTGGTCGACGACATCGCCGCGAACGACCCCGACCGCCGCGCCATGGTGTGGTGCAACCCCGAGGGCGAGAACCACGTGTTCACGTTCGCCGACATGAAGCGCTGGTCGGACAAGACGGCGAACTTCCTGGCCGAGCAGGGCATCGGCCGCGGCGACATGGTCATGGTCATCCTGCGGCGCCACTACCAGTTCTGGTTCGTGGCCACCGCGCTGGCGAAGCTGGGCGCCGTCATGGTGCCCGCCACCTTCATGCTCAAGGAGCACGACCTGGAATACCGTCTGAACGGCGCGTCCGTCAAGGCCGTCATCGCCACGTCGCTCGGCGACATCGCGGAAGTGTGCGACCGCGTGGCCGACGCGTGCCCCACGCTCGAGCGCCGCATCCTCGTGAACGGCGCGGGCGGCGGCCTCACGCCCGAGGACGCCGACGGCAACCTCGTGTTCCCCGACGACGGCCTGCCGCTGGGCGAGGCGCTGTCGGGGCCGGAGGGCGTGTGCGCGGCGGGCGTCGAGCGCGCGGGCTGGCTCGACTTCAACACGTGCGTGCGCGCCGCGTCCGAGGACTTCGAGCGCCGCGAGACGGCGGCGGCCGACCCCATGCTCATGTACTTCTCGTCCGGCACGTCGGGCAACCCCAAGATGGTGCTGCACGACTCCGAGTACGCCATCGCGCACCTCGTCACCGCGAAGCACTGGCACAACGTGGATCCCGACGGCCTGCACTTCACCATCGCCGACACGGGCTGGGGCAAGGCCGTGTGGGGCAAGTACTACGGCCAGTGGCTCATGGAGGCGTGCGTGTTCACGTACGACTTCGACCGCTTCCACCCCTCCGAGATCCTGTCGCTCATCGGCGAGCACCGCATCACCACGCTGTGCTGCCCGCCCACGATGTACCGCATGATGATGACCGAGAACGTCGACGCCTACGACCTGAGCTCGCTTCGGTACTCCACGACGGCGGGGGAGGCCTTGAACCCCGATCTGTTCGATTTCTGGAAGGAGCACACGGGACTCGTCATCTACGAGGGCTTCGGGCAGACCGAGACGCCGCTGACCATCGCGAACCTGACGAACTCCGCCCCGCGCCCCGGCTCCATGGGCAAGCCGGTGCCGCTGTACAACGTGGAGATCCAGCGCGACGACGGCACCCGCTGCGCGGTGGGCGAGACGGGCGAGGTGTGCATCGACATCCACGAGAAGGCCGCCGGCATCATGCTGGAATACTACCGCGATCCCGAGAAGACCGCGGCCGCCATGCACGATGGCTGGTACCACACCGGCGATACCGCGTGGTGCGACGAGGACGGCTACTTCTGGTACGTCGGGCGCAACGACGACGTGATCAAGTCGAGCGGCTACCGCATCGGCCCCTTCGAGATCGAGAGCGTGCTTCTGGAGCACGAGGCGGTGCGCGAGTGCGCCGTCACCGGCGTGCCCGATCCCACGCGCGGCAAGGCCGTGAAGGCCACCGTCGTTTTGGCCGAGGGCTTCGAGGGCTCATCCGAGCTGACGCGCGAGCTGCAGACCTGGGTGAAGCGCAAGACCGCGCCGTACAAGTACCCCCGCATCGTGGAGTACGTGGACGCGCTGCCCAAGACCGTGAACGGCAAGATCCGCCGCGCGGCCATCCGCGAGTCGGACGAGGCGGCGAAGGCCCCGGAAGGCCTCGTGTGATGGCGGTAGAAGACGCAGCCCCGCCGCTTCCCCTCGATGCGCCTGTAGCCGTGGTGTGCGGGCACTACGGCGTGGGCAAGACGAACCTGACGCTCAACATCGCGCTCGACGCGGCTGCGGCGGGGCGCGCGGTCACGGTGATCGACCTCGACGTGGTGAACCCCTTCTTCCGCTCCAGCGACTACCGCGCGCTGCTCGACGAGCGCGGCATCCGCCTGGTCGCGCCCGTGTTCGCAGGCACGAACGTGGACGGGCCCAGCCTGTCGGGCACCATCGAACCGGCTATCGACACCGCGCAGCGCGCCTGGCGCGACGGCGACGAGCGCCCTCTCGTGCTCGTCGACGCGGGCGGCGACGACGCGGGCGCCACGGCGCTCGGGCGCTTCGCGCGCACGGTCGAGCAGGCTCCCTACGAGATGCTGTACGTGGTGAACCGCAGCCGCAACCTCACGCAGGAGCCCGCCGAGGCGGTGGAGGTGCTGCGCGAGATCGAGGCGAAGTCGCACCTGCGCGCCACGTGCGTCGTGAACAACACGCACCTGCAGCGCGACACCGACGCCCAGGTCGTGGAGCAGGGCGTGCCGTTCGCGCAAGCGGTCGCGCAGGCGGCCGGGCTGCCCCTGGCATGCACCACGGTGCCCGCCGCGGCGGCGCGCCAGGTCGCCGACCGGGAAACTACCCACCGCGCGCCGAATGAGGATCGGCAAACGTACTATCCTGTGCAAGTATATGTAAGAACTCCCTGGGAATAGACAAGAGAGCTGCGCGCCGGACGGTTCCAGTCCGGCCGTTTATGCATTCGGACGAGACGAGGAAGGCGAATCATGGCGAGAATCAGCGTAGACGACTCCTTCTGCAAGGGGTGCGGCCTGTGCGTCGACGCATGTCCCGAGCAGATCATGGCGCTCGACCACGACAAGATCACCGCGAAGGGCTACCACCCCGCGTACTGCACCGACCTGGACGCGTGCACGGGCTGCATGTCCTGCGCGGTCATGTGCCCTGACGTAGCGATCACGGTAGAGAGGTAGACCCATGGCAGAGAAAGTGCTCATGAAGGGTAACGAGGCTTTGGCGGAGAGCGCCCTGCGCGCCGGCTGCCGCTTCTTCTTCGGCTACCCCATCACGCCGCAGACCGAGCTCGCGGCCTACATGTCCAAGCGCATGGAGAAGGTCGGCGGCACGTTCTTGCAGGCCGAAAGCGAGATCGCGGCCATCAACATGGTGTACGGGGCGGCTGCGGCCGGCGCGCGCGTCATGACGTCGTCCTCGTCGCCGGGCATCTCGCTCAAGGGCGAGGGCATCTCCTACATGGCCGGCGCCGATCTGCCCGGCGTCATCATCAACGTGCAGCGCGGCGGCCCGGGCCTCGGCGGCATCCAGCCGTCGCAGGCCGACTACTGGCAGGCCACGCGCGCGCTCGGCCACGGCGACTTCCGCGTGGTGGTGTACGCGCCGTCCACTGTCCAGGAGATGGCCGACTACGTGTACTCGGCCTTCGACGTGGCCGACAAGTACCGCACGCCCGTCATGATCCTGGCCGACGGCATGCTGGGCCAGATGATGGAGCCCGTGGTCATGCCCGAGCCCATCGACTCGCTGCCCGAGAAGCCCTGGGCCACCAACGGTCACAAGCACCGGCGTCCCCACAACGTGGTGAACTCGCTGTACCTCACCGCCGAGGCCCTGGAGGACCTCAACGTGGAGCGCTACGAGCGCTACGCCGCCATCGAGCGCGACGAGCAGCGCGCCGAGTCGTTCATGACCGACGACGCCGACATCGTGGTGGTCGCGTTCGGCGCGAGCGCCCGCGTGGCGCGCAGCGCGGTGGTCGCGGCTCGCGAGAAGGGCGTCAAAGCCGGCCTCATCCGCCCCATCACCCTGTGGCCGTTCCCCGTGGACGCCATCGAGGCCACCATCCCTCAGGCGAAGGCCTACCTGTCGGTGGAGATGAACATGGGCCAGATGGTGGACGACGTGCGCCTGACCGTGGCCGGCCGCCGTCCGGTGGATTTCTACGGCCGCACCGGCGGCGTCATCCCGACGCCGGTGGAGGTGCTGGCCAAGCTCGAGGCTATGAACGAAGCAATCGCCGCATCCGCGAAAGGAGGGGAGTAGGCCATGGCCGACAAGGAAATGAAAGTCGTGTTCGAACGACCCCATGCGCTCCTGCCCGTCGTCACCAACTACTGCCCTGGGTGCGCCCACGGCATCGTCAACCGCCTCGTGGCCGAGTGCCTCGACGAGCTGGACGTGGAAGGCTCCACCGTGGGCATCGCCCCCGTCGGCTGCACCGTCACGTCCTACGACTTCTACGGCTGCGACATGATCGAGGCCGCGCACGGCCGCGCCCCGGCGGTGGCCACCGCGGTGAAGCGCGCGCTGCCCGACGGCGTGGTGTTCGCCTACCAGGGCGACGGCGACCTGGCGTCCATCGGCATGGCCGAGACGGTCCACGCGGCCACGCGCGGCGAGAACATCACCGTCATCTTCGTGAACAACGCCATCTACGGCATGACGGGCGGCCAGATGGCCCCCACGAGCCTGCCGAACCAGGTGACCCAGACGTCCCCCTACGGCCGCAACACCGAGACGGCCGGCTTCCCCATCCGCGTGTGCGAGCTTCTGAGCTCGTTGGACGGCGTGGCGTACCTCGAGCGCGTCACCGTCGACTGCCCGAAGAACGTGCGCAAGGCGAAGAAGGCCATCAGACGAGCGTTCCAGACGCAGATCGACGGCCGCGGCTACTCGCTCGTCGAGATCGTGGGCACGTGCCCGACGAACTGGGGCATGACGCCGCAGGACGCGTTCGCCTGGATGAACGAGAACATGCTGCCGTACTATCCGTTGGGCGTGTACAAGGACGTGGTGGCCGAGGGCTACGCGGACGCGGCCGAGGCGGCCTCGGCGCGCAACGCCGCATGCCCCATCGCGCACCCCGACTCGCAGGTGGAAGGAGGCGCGCGATGAGCCGCTCCGTCAACATGGTGCTGGCCGGCTTCGGCGGCCAAGGCGTGCTGTTCGCCGGCAAGCTGATCGCCTACGCCGGCTTGCTGGAAGACCGCGAGGTGTCGTGGCTGCCCTCCTACGGCCCCGAGATGCGCGGCGGCACCGCCAACTGCAGCGTGTGCCTCTCCGACGACCCCATCGGCAGCCCGCTCGTGCTCGCCCCCGACGTGCTCGTTGCCATGAACCAGCCGTCCCTCGACAAGTTCGAGGCAAGCGTGGCCGAAGGCGGCATCGTGGTGGCCGACTCCACGCTCGTCCAGCGCATCCCCGAGATCGAGGGCGTGCGCATGTGCGCCATCCCCGCGACGGCCATGGCCGAGGAGGCCGGCTTCAAGAAGCTGGCGAACATCATCCTTGCCGGCAAGCTGTTCGCCGAGACGCGCTTCTGCGAGGAGGAGACCCTCTGGAAGGCCATCGAGAAGTGCGTGCCCGCCAAGAAGACGGCGATGCTCGACATGAACAAACGGGCCCTGCAACTGGGAATCGACGCGTAAGGAGCGACCATGGTAGCTGAACTGGCCGAGATCGGCCTGCGCATCAAGGGCCTTCGCGAGGCGTGCGACGTCTCGCGCGAGGACATGGCGGCCGAGCTGGAGGTGCCGCTGGAAACGTACGCGCGCTGGGAGGAGACCGGCGACGACGTGCCCATCTCGGCCATCTACCACATGGCCCATCACTTCGGCGTGGAGTTCACCGAGATCCTCACGGGGACCGCGGCCAAGCTGGACACGTACCAGGTGGTGCGCTGGGGCGAAGGGCGCGAGGTCGACCGCTATCCGGGGTACCACTTCGAGGACCTCGCCTGGCGCTACACCGGCAAGATCATGCAGCCGCTGCTCGTGGTGCTCGACCCCTCCGACGAGCCGGCGAAGCTCGTCACGCACACCGGCCAGGAGTTCAACCTCGTCATCGAGGGCACCGTCGTGGTCACCTGGGCCGATAAGGAGTTCGAGCTCAACGCCGGCGACAGCATCTACTTCAACCCGGAGCACCCGCATGGCCAGCGCTGCGGCGGAGATGTCCCTGCAAAATTCGTGACGATCATCGCAGAGTAGGAAGCACAGCCCGTGAACCATATCCTGAAAAAATACTGCCCCCGCATCGAGTTCGATTCGTACGAGGACTTCTACGAGAACTTCAAGATCGACGTGCCCGAGGCGTTCAACTTCGGCTTCGACGTCGTGGACGAGTGGGCGCGCGTCGAGCCCGAGAAGCGCGCGCTCGTGTGGTGCGACGACCGCGACGAGGAGCGCACCTTCACGTTCGCCGACCTGTCGAGGCTGTCGAACCAGGCGGCCAACGCGTTCGCCAAGCTGGGCATCGGCAAGGGCGACGTGGTCATGATGATCCTGCGCCGCCGTTGGGAGTACTGGGTGTGCGCCGTCGCCCTGTGCAAGCTGGGCGCCACCATCATCCCGGCGTCGCTGCAGCTGACGAAGAAGGACATCGTCTACCGAGCCGACAGCGCGCGCGTGAAGGCGGTCGTCTGCGTGAACGACGAGTACGTGTGCGGCCAGATGGAGGAGGCGCTGCCCGAATCGCCGTCCATCGAGAACCGCATCATCGTGGCGGGCGAGCGCGACGGCTGGACGCCCTTCGACGAGCTGATCGAGGGCGAGTCCGGCGAGTTCGAGCGCCCGACGGGCGAAGGGGGCGTCACGAGCAAGGACATCATGCTCGTCTACTTCACGTCCGGCACCACGGGGCTCGCGAAGGCCGTGTGCCACAACTTCGCGCATCCGCTAGGCCACATCATCACCGCGAAGTACTGGCAGCAGGTGGAGGAGGACACGCTGCACATGAGCGTGACCGACAGCGGCTGGGCGAAGTTCGGCTGGGGCAAGATCTACGGCCAGTGGATCGCCGGCGCCACCATCTTCGCCTACGACATGGACAAGTTCGTGCCCACGAAGCTGCTGCAGAAGATCCAGGACTACAAGCTGACCACGTTCTGCGCGCCGCCCACCATGTACCGTTTCATGCTGCAGGAGGACGTGAGCGCCTACGACCTGTCGAGCGTGCACAACTTCGCCACGGCGGGCGAGCCGCTGAACGCCGAGGTCACGCTGGCTTGGGAGCGTCTGACGGGCAAGAGGATCCGCGAGGGCTTCGGCCAGACCGAAGGCCCGGTGCTGCTGGCGACGTTTCCCTGGGTCGACCCGCGCCCGGGCTCCATGGGCAAGCCCTCGCCGCTTTTGAACATCAAGCTGCTGGACGACGACGGCAACGAAGTGCCCGACGGCGAGGAGGGCGCCATCTGCGTGACGGGGCTCAAGGAGGCTTATCCGCCGGGCCTGTTCGTGGGGTACTACCGCGACGAGGACCGCACGCGCGAGGCCGTGGGCGGGGAGTACTACAACCTGCACGACATGGCGTGGCGCGACTCCGACGGCTACTGCTTCTTCGTGGGCCGCAACGACGACGTCATCAAGTGCTCGGGCTACCGCATCGGGCCCTTCGAGGTGGAGAGCGCCCTCGTGGAGCATCCTGCCGTGGTGGAATGCGCCGTCACGGCCGCGCCCGACCCCATCCGCGGCAAGGTGGTGAAGGCCACCATCGTGCTGGCGCGCGGCTACGAGCCCTCCGACGAGCTGGTGCGCGAGCTGCAGAACCACGTGAAGCACACGACGGCGCCCTACAAGTACCCGCGCATCGTGGAGTTCGTCGACGAGTTGCCCAAGACCATCGGCGGCAAGATCAAGCGCAAGCTGATCAGGAACAACGACGGCATCGAGGATTAAGGGGCCGGCCTGCCGGCCGCGTCGGCGGCCGACAGGCCCGGCTTTGCATCGTCGCCCGAAAAACACGCTTGCAGGAGCGATTCCGTGTTTTTCGGGCGACGACGTGCGTTCGCGGGCGTCGTGCTATGATGCGGCCATGGATCACGACGAGCCGACATACCGCGACTACGCCCGTTGGGCGCGCATGTCGCTCGAAGACATCGCTCGCGACTGCGACGTGCAGGCGTTCCGCGCGAGCGGGCCGGGCGGGCAGTGCGTGAACACCACCGACTCGGCGGTGCGCATGACGCACGTGCCCAGCGGCATGACAGCGACGTCCCGCGAATCGCGCAGCCAGTTCCGCAACCGCCAGCTGTGCCTGCAGAAGCTGCGCGACCGGTTCGCGCGCGAGGCCGTGCCGCCGAAGGCGCGCCGCGCCACGAAGGCGACCCGCGCTTCCAAGGAGCGCCGTCTCGCCCAGAAGCGCCGCCGCTCCCAAACGAAGGCGCAGCGCGGCCGCGTCGACGAGTGACGCGGAGCGTCCGAGACGGGACGGCGCGACGCCGTGACCGGGCATTACGGGAAGCGCTGCGGAAGCCGAGGGGCGAGGGCGGCCTTCGGAACCTCCAGGGACGCATCATATGGCGAGAAAGTGTGCGATTCGAGGCCGACCGGAGGGCAGGAAGCAGGCGGGCGGGCCGCACGGTGGGCGAGCGACCTGCTTCCCGCGAGCCGTCCTGCGCGAGCCGCCCTGCGAGCCGCGTCGAGAAAGGCGAGCCCTTCGGGGGCGCGCTTGCGCGTCGACGGCGGATGCGCTTTTCCGCTGTCGAACCGGGCATGTGCGTAACGGTTTCGCTCCTTTCCTTCTACGAACGCGCTACGGTTCGGCGACTGCGCGTTGCGCGGGCGTATCGTGGGACGCGTAACGACGGTTGCGCGGCCTGCGGGCGGCGTATAAGTGATAAGGAGCACGCGCATGGCGGATTTGCAAAGTCCGAAGGACCGGATCACCCTGCGAAACGGCTACGGCATCCCGTGTTTGGGGTTCGGCACGTGGAAGATGCCCGACGGCGAAGTGGGGATCGACGCCGTCCATCAGGCGCTTCACGACGGGTATCGCCACATCGACACGGCTGCGGCCTACGACAACGAGGGCACGGTGGGCAAGGCGCTCGCCTCGGGCGGCGTGTCGCGCGAGGACGTGTTCGTCACCACGAAGGTGTGGAACACCGATCGCGGCTACGACGCCACGCTCAAGGCTTTCGAGGAGTCACGCGCCAAGCTGCACCTCGACTACGTCGATCTGTACCTCATCCACTGGCCCGCTGCGAAGGGGGCCGAAGCCGACTGGCAGCGTACGAACCAGGAGACGTGGCGTGCGCTCGAGACGCTCTACCTCGACGGGCTCGTGCGCGCCATCGGCGTGAGCAACTTCAAGCCCCATCATCTCGAGCCGCTCATGGATGCGGCCGACATCCTGCCGATGGTCGACCAGATCGAGCTGCATCCCGGCTGCAACCAGGAGGTTACGCGCGACTTCTGCAACCGCCACGACATCGTGGTGGAGGCGTGGTCGCCGCTGGGCTCGGGCCGCGTGCTGGAGAACCAGCTGCTCATCGACATCGCGGCCAGCTACGGCTGCACGGTGGCGCAGCTGTGCCTGCGCTGGTGCCTCCAGCGCCGGGCCATCCCGCTGCCGAAGTCCACGGACCCGTCGCGCATCGCCGAGAACGCACGCATCTTCTGGTTCAACATCACCGACGAGGACCTGCAGCGCATCGACGAGCTGGATCCCCTCGGCCAAAGCGGCCTCGATCCCGACGCCATCGACTTCTAAAGCCCGTTCGGAAAGCCCGCGAAAGCGGGCTTTCCGCTTGTGCGCCCGCCCGCGCCTCCCGCAGCGAAACGCCCGGCCGACAACGGGTCAACGCGTTGGCAAGGGCGGCGCTGCCCCGCCGTGCTCCTTCCGGGCTCTGCCGTATCGTGGACAGGGTACGCCTCGGCGCCTGCGCGCTGGGCATCCGAGCGGTCTGACGAAAGGAGCGGTTGCATGGCGGACGAAGCTCACGACGGCGCGAAGCGCGCCCCATCCGAGGCGAGCGGAGGCGGGCAGCCGGGCAAGCAGCAGCTCAAGCGCGTGCTCACCGTGCCCGACATGATCGTGTACGGGCTCATCTTCATGGTTCCCATCGCGCCGATGGGGATCTACGGCGGCGTGTTCTCGGATTCGGGCGGCATGCCCGCGCTCGTGTACCTCGTGGGGACGCTGGCCATGGTGTTCACGGCGCTGTCCTACAGCATGCTCATACGCGAGTGGCCGGTGGCGGGCTCGGTGTACGCCTACACCTCGCGCGGCCTGGGCAAGGGCATCGGCTTCGTGACGGGCTGGACGCTGCTGCTCGACTACCTGCTGATCCCCGTGCTCATGTACGTGGTGGCCTCCACGGCGTTGTCCGGCCTCGTGCCCGAGATCCCGCCTTGGGCGTTCGCCGTGGTGTTCGTGGTGGCGAACACGTTCGTGAACGTGCGCGGCATCGGCCTCACCGACATCGTGAACCGCGTGGCGCTCGTGCTGGAGATCCTCGTTCTTTTGGTCTTCGTCGTGCTGGGCGTCCGGTGGCTGCTCGCCGACCCCGCATCGCGCGGTTTCTCGCTGGACCCGTTCTTCAACCCCTCCACGTTCGATCCGAACCTCGTCATGAGCGCCGTGTCGCTGGGCGTGCTGTCGTTTCTGGGCTTCGACGGCATCGCCACGCTGTCGGAGGAGGCGAAGGACGGCCGGCGCGGCCCGGGGCGCGCCATGATGGCGTCGCTGGCCATCGTGGGCGCGCTGTTCGTGCTGCAGACCTACATCGCGGGCTGCATCAGCCCCGACGGAGCCGCGTTCGCGGGCGACTCGGGCAACGCCTTCTACCTGGTGGCGCAGGTGGTGGGCGGCAGGTGGCTGTACGTCGTGTGCGCTGTCGCCACGGCGCTGGCCTGGGGCATCTTCACAGCGCTGGCCGCGCAGACGGCGGTGTCGCGCATTCTCTTCGCCATGGGGCGCGCGGGCGGGCTGCCCAGCCCGCTGGCGAGGATCCATCCGAAGTACCACACGCCCTACGTCGCGTCGCTGTTCGTGGGGACCCTCACGCTCGTGCTGGTGCTGACGTTCGGGCGGCTGGGCACCGACACCATCTCGCTGTTCGTGAACTTCGGCGCGCTCACCGCCTTCCTCATGCTGCACGTCACCGTCATCGGGTACTTCTTCGTCAAGAAGCGCGACGGCCGCTGGGCGGCGCATCTGCTGTCGCCTTTGTGCGGCATCGCGGTGATCGGCTACACGTGGTGGAGCCTCGACGTGCCGGCGAAGGTGCTCGGCCTCATCTGGATGGCGGCGGGCATCGTGTACTACCTCGTGCTGCACTACGGGCTGAAACGCGACGTCAAGCTGGACGGGTAGCGCGCTCGCCCTTCTGCGGACGCCGTGCGCCGACGGCGGCGCGCATCCGTCAACGCTTGCGTGCCGAATAGGCACAAGCGGGGGAGGCGGGCGCCAAGGGCGCTTCGCGCGGTGTACAATCGAGCCACCGAAGGGCGCGCGCGTGCTCGAGGCGCGCCCGGTCAACGCTTCCAGGAAGGAGCTCTCATGGGAATCGTCGCCGCGTACGCCGTGCCGCATCCGCCCCTCGCCATGCCCGAGGTAGGCCGGGGCCAGGAGCGCGCCATCCAGGACACCCTCGACGCGTATCGCGAGGTGGCGCGCCGCATCGCCGCGCACGCGCCCGAGACCATCGTCGTGGTGTCGCCCCACGCCCCGCTGTTCCGCGATTGCTTCCATCTGTCCACCGGCGACTTCGACCGCGGCGACATGGGGCGCTTCGGCGCATGGGACTCTTCCATGACCGTGCAATACGACGGCGAGATGACGGCCGCCATAGCCGCGTGCGCGCGCAAGCACACGGTGCCGCTGTGCGGCAGCGGCATGGGCGGGAAGGATCTCGACCATGCCACCATCGTGCCGCTGCATTTCGTGAACGAGGCATATTCGACGTACCAGGTGGTGCGCATCGGGCTGTCGGGCCTCTCGCCCCAGACGCACCTCGCGCTGGGGCGCTGCATCGCCGAGGCGGCCGCCGATCTGGATCGCAGCTGCGTCCTCATCGCCAGCGGCGACTTGTCCCATAAGCTTGCGAGCGACGGCCCGTACGGCTACGCTCCGCAGGGCCCCGTGTTCGACCGTATGGTCACCGCGCTGTTCGATGCGGGCGATTTGAGCGGTCTGCTGGAGATAGACGAGACGTTCGGCGAGGAGGCGGCGGAATGCGGCCTGCGCTCGTTCTGGATCATGGCGGGCGCGTTGGAAGGCCTTCCCATCTCGCACGAGCTGCTCAGCTACGAAGGCCCCTTCGGCGTGGGTTACGCGGTGGCCGCGTTCGAGGTGCAGGGCTCGGCCGGCGACGGCGCCGTGCGGACCGCGGTTGACCGCGATGAGGATCGCAGCGGTGCGCGCGACGCAGCCGCGAACGATGCGCCGGTCGACCCGTACGTTGCGCTTGCCCGCGCCAGCGTCGAAGGGTTCGTGCGCACGGGCAACCCCATAGCGGTGCCCGACGGCCTGCCGCCCGAGCTGTCGGACAAGCGCGCCGGCGTGTTCGTGTCGCTGCACGAACACGGCGAGCTGCGCGGCTGTATCGGCACCATCTCGCCGGTGACGGGCAGCACGGCCGCCGAGATCGTGCGCAACGGCGTGGCGGCGGCTTCGGAGGATCCGCGCTTCCCGCCCGTGCGCCCCGACGAGTTGGACGCGCTGTCGTATTCGGTGGATGTGCTGTTCACGCCCATGCCCGTCGAGTCGATCGACCAGCTGGACCCGGCCCGCTACGGTGTGATCGTGACGAAAGGCTGGAAGCGGGGGCTGCTGCTGCCGAACCTCGACGGCGTGGACTCGGCGCAGCAGCAGGTGGACATCGCGAAGCGAAAGGCCGGCATCGACCTGTTCGACGACGACGTGGAGCTGGAGCGCTTCGAGGTGGTGCGCCACGAACGCGGGGGAGAGCCGCGCCGTGGCTGACGGGCGCGCCGTGTGCGGCGTGTGCCCGCACGCCTGCGCGCTTTCCGAAGGACGGCGCGGGCTGTGCAGGGCGCGCGTTGCCTACGGTGGACGGGTCGTCGACGAGAATTACGGGCGCGTGACCTCGATCGCGCTCGATCCGGTGGAGAAGAAGCCGCTCGCGCGGTTCCGCCCGGGCTCGACCGTGCTGTCGCTGGGAAGCTACGGGTGCAACCTGCGCTGTCCGTTCTGCCAGAACGCGGATATCGCCTGCGCGGGCGCGGAGGATGCGGCATGGCGCTACGTGGCGCCCGAAGAGGCGGTCGGCCTGGCGCTGCGGGCCCGCGATCGCGGATGCGTAGGCGTCGCGTACACGTACAACGAACCGCTCGTGGGTTACGAGTACGTGCGGGACGTCGGACGGCTCGCGAGCGAGGCGGGGCTTGCGAACGTGCTGGTGAGCAACGGGATGGTGAACGAAGAGCCGCTTACCGAGCTCCTCGGCATCGTGGACGCGGCAAACATCGACCTCAAGGGGTTCACGCAGGGATTCTACGATACGGCGGGCGGCGACCTGTCCGCGGTCAAGCGCACCATCGAAACGCTGGCGGCCGATCCGACGTGCCACCTCGAGGTGACGACGCTCGTCATCCCCGGGCTCAACGACGATCCCGACGAAATCGATGCGGCAGCGGCTTGGCTGGCATCGCTCGATCCCGCCATCCCGTACCATCTCACGCGCTTCTTCCCGTGCCATCGGATGCTCGACCGGCCTCCAACCCCCGTGTCCGCGCTCCATGCGCTGGCGGATGTGGCGCGTCGCCACCTGAGCGACGTACTTTTGGGGAATTGCTGAACGATACGCAACATTTCGGAACGCGCGTCCTCGTCGCGGACAAATGCGCTATCATATCTACGGTGCCGAAACGGCACCTTCTTATTGGAGATGGATGGGTCCTGGTGGGCTCCACGGCCTTCAAAGCCGCTGTGAGGCGTGCAGAACGTCTCGGGTGTGTTCGATTCGCACACATCTCCGCCAGAAACGCAAGCGCCCCGATCGGGGCGCTTTTCGTATTCCCGGATAGAACCTCCCTCGGGGCGTCATCTTCCTCCCGGCACCCTCGTGTCGCCTTCGCGGCGAGTGACGGCTTGGGAGTCGAAGTACTCGAGCAGGGGGATGGCGTACTTCCTGCTGGTGCCCATCGCGTCCTTGAGCTCGGCTGCGGTGGCGGGGCCGTCAACCAGACGGGCGCGCACGGCTTGCTCGAAGGCGGCCAGCGCCGATACGTCGAAGTAGAAGTCGGCTCCGATGCGCCGTACGAGGCCCTGCTTCTCCAGACTTCCCAGCGCGCGGTGGACGAGCGAGGAGTCTAGGCCGCTCGATGCGATGAGCTCGCCTGTGGACGGCGGCGCCCCGGCTGCGGCGGCCAGCGTCTCGCGCAGCTGCTCGGCGGCCTGCTCCTCCAGCTTGCGCGCGCCTGCTCCGGCTTTGGGATGGCTCACCTCGCCCCCGTCCGTCACCGCGGCGCCGCGCGCGACCGCGTCGTCCAGCAGCGCGTCGAAGCAGCCCGCGTCCGCGCGCGGCAGGCAGCGCCGGCGCAGCGCGTCCTTCGCGATGCCGGTGGCGGCCGGGTTCTCGGCATGGAACTTCAGCAGGGCGTTCTCGATGGCGGCGCGCTGCTTCTGCAGCACGGAGGGGGCGGCGTAGCGCAGCGCGCGCTCGCCGCCGAGGCGCACCGCAGCGCCGTGCGCGGCAAGGGCCTCGAGCTCGCGGGCGGCCGCGTCCTCCTCGAGCCCGGAAAGCGTCGCCAGCTCGGTGGCCGTTACGGGCGCGGCGGTCAGCGCGAACGCGGCGTGCGCCACGGCGGCCTCGTCGCCTTCGCGCAGCGCGTCCAGCAGCTCGAGCGCGCCCGGTGCCAGCGTGGTGGTGCGGCGGGGGCGGGCGCGCAGCACCTCGCCGCCGCCGACGACGTGCACGGGCGAGTACGAGCGCACGACGAAGCGGTCGCGCCATGCTACGGGCAGCGGCTCGTCGAGGCGGATCTGCGCGTAGGCGCGCTCGCCGACGCCGAGCGACGGCCGTCCGTCCATGAGCAGCACGCGGCCGGTGACCTCGCGCGTGCCGTGCGCCACGTGCACGCGCGCGCCGCTGACGAGCGGCTTGCCCTTGCCTGGCACGCCGAGGAACGCAAGGTGGGCGTCGAAGCGGTCGGTGGCGCTCGCCGCACCGGGCGCGGCCAGGAAATCGCCCGGTCGAACCTCGTCGGTGGACACGGCGTTCAGGTTGAGGGCGACGCGGTGCCCGGCGTCGGCGCGATCGACGGGCTCGCCGTGCACCTGCACGCTGCGCACGCGCGTGCGCAGGCCGGAGGGCAGCACCTCCACCTCGTCGCCCATCCGGGCCGACCCGCTCCACAGGGTGCCCGTGACCACGGTCCCGGCGCCTTTGATGCTGAACACGCGGTCGACGGGCAGGCGCAGGCGCGAGCCCGCCTTCGCGCGCCGCGTGGTGCGCGCCGCGCGTGTCAGAGCCTCTTGCAGCTCGGGAAGCCCGGCGCCCGTGCGGCTGGACACGGGGACGATATCGGCATCCGCGAAAGGCGTGCCGGCCAGGCGGCCCCGCACCTCATCGGCCATGAACAGCGCCCATTCCTCGTCCACGAGGTCGGTTTTCGTGAGCGCCGCCACACAGGTGCGTATGCCCAGAAGCTCCAGCACGGCCAGGTGCTCCTCGGTCTGCGGCATGATGCCGGCGTCGGCGGCGATGCAAAGAAGCGCCAGGTCGATGCCCGTCGATCCCGCGATCATCTGGCGCACGAAGCGCTCGTGGCCCGGCACGTCCACCACGCCGAGCACGGTGCCGTCGGGAAGCGCCAGGCGCGCGAAGCCCAGCTCGATGGTGATGCCGCGCTGCTTCTCCTCTGCCAGACGGTCGGGGTCGGTTCCGGTCAAGGCCAGCACGAGCGACGACTTGCCGTGGTCGATATGGCCGGCCGTGCCCAGCACGAGGTCGGTCTGCGTGCGCCCGCTCATGCGCGGCTCCCCTCGGCTCCGGCGTCGAGCGCGTCGAAGTAGGCGCGCACGGCCTCGGCGACCTCGGCTAGCTCGTCCTCGGCCACGGTGCGCGCGTCCAGCAGCACGGCGTCGTGCTTGATGCGCCCGATCACGGGCACGTCGCGCCGCGCAATGAGGAACGTCTCGCACCCCTGCGCGTCCCCGCGCGAAAACTCGATGCGCACCGCATGCGAGTCGATGTCGCACAACGGCAGCGCGCCGCCGCCGGCCCGCGCGGTATCCGGTACCACGTCGATGCGCGCCGCCCCTGCGGGAAGCGCTTCCTCCAAGGTGCGCGCCAGCCGCTCGGCGCGCCCGCGCACGGCTTCGGCCGGCTCGGACAGCATGCGCAGCGCAGGGATGCGCTCGAGCGCGATCGCGGGGTCGAGGTAGAGGCGCAGCGTGGCCTCCAGCGCGGCCAGCGTCATCTTGTCGAGGCGCATCGCGCGGGCGTAAGGGTTCTTCTTCAGCCGGTCGATGAACCGTTTCGCTCCCACGATGATGCCCGCCTGCGGGCCGCCCAGCAGCTTGTCGCCCGAGAACGACACGAGGTCGCAGCCCGCCTGCAGCGACTCGGCCACGGTGGGCTCGGCGTACGCGCCGAACGCATCGAGGTTCAGGAAGGCGCCCGATCCCTGGTCCTCGTACACCAGAAGCTCGCCCGCGCCCGGCTCGCCGGATGCCGTGCGCCGTGCGTTCTCGGCATCGGCCAGCGGGCGCAGGTCGCGCGCCGACACGCTCTCGGCGAAGCCCACCACGCGGTAGTTCGAAGGATGCACCTTCAACAGCATCGAGGTGTCGGCGCCGATGGCGCGCTCGTAGTCGACGGCATGCGTCTTGTTCGTGGTGCCCACCTCCACCATGCGCGCCTGCGACAGCTCCATGATGTCGGGCACGCGGAACGATCCGCCGATCTCCACCAGCTCGCCGCGCGACACCACGGCTTCGTGCCCGCGCGCGAACTCGTGGAGCACCATCATGACCGCCGCCGCGTTGTTGTTCACGGCCAGCGCCGCCTCGGCGCCGGTGAGCGTGCAGATGAGGCGCTCCACATGGTCGTGGCGGCTGCCGCGCGCCATGGCATCGGTGTCGTACTCCAGCGTGGAGTAGCCGCGCGCCACGTCGCTCACGGCGCTCACGGCCTCGTCGGCAAGCGGGCTGCGCCCGAGGTTCGTGTGCACGACGATGCCCGTGGCGTTGATCACGCGGCGCAGCGACGGGCGCGCCCGGGCGAACGCCCGGGCGCGCGTCGATTCGGCGAGCGCCGGAACGTCGACCCGTTCGCATGCTCCTGCAAGCACGGCTCGACGCGTCTCGTCGACGGCCTCGCGCACGCAATCGGCCAGCACGCTGCGGGGGAGGAGCGACAGAAGCGCGCTCACCTCGGGCAGCTGGAGCATCTCCTCCACCTGCGGGAGCGCGCGGAGCAGATCGGTGCGTGACGGATTCGCCATGGAAACGCCTTTCTCGAACACGGGTGCGGGGATGCGCGGCCGACGCGGCCGCTCGCCAAAGTATACCAGTGTTGCGCGCGCCGATGCACCGACGGCCGGGTATCGATTCGGCGATGCGACGAGCAGGACGACGAGATGGGGAAATTGTCGAGGAAAACGCTTTTGTTTCTCCCTGCGCCCGCGAGTTGCGGTACCATACCGTGCGGCTTCGCAGGGGACGCGCGAAGAAGCCGCGACCAGGCAAGGAAGGAACCAGATGCGATCATGATGCAGGACGAGATCCAAACGCTCAGGCCGGATGCGCTGTCGCCGGCTGAAATCGCGGAGAAGGCCGAGAAGGTCGGCGAGGCCAAGGCGGCCATGCCGAAGGCGAAGTGCTTCGCGTCCGCGATGCTGGCCGGGGCGTTCATCGCGTTCGGGGCGCTGTACTTCTGCGTGTTCCTGGGCGACCCCTCCATGCCGTTCGCGGTGCAGCGCGCGGTGGGCGGACTCTGCTTCTGCCTCGGGCTGGTGCTCGTGCTGTGCTGCGGCGCGGAGCTGTTCACCGGCAACGTGCTTCTGGTGTGCGCGAAAGCGTCGGGCCGTATCGGCTGGAGGTCCCTGTTCGGCAACTGGCTGCTCGTGTGGCTCGGCAACCTCGCCGGCGCGCTCGTCGCGCTCGCGCTCGTCCACTTTGCGAACGTCGCCGCCATGAACGGAGGCGCGGTGGGCGAGGCCTTCGTCAGCGTGGCCGCGGGCAAGGTGGCGCCCGATTGGACGACGCTGTTCTTCAAGGGCGTCATGTGCAACATCCTCGTGTGCCTGGCCGTGTGGATCGGGTTCTCGGCGCGCACCGTCGCCGACAAGGTGCTCGGCATCCTGCTGCCCATCTCTGCGTTCGTTGCGTGCGGGTTCGAGCACTGCGTGGCGAACATGTTCTTCCTCCCCATGGGGCTGTTGCTCAACTCGATGGGGGTGGGTGCGCCCGACGCGGTGACGCTGGCCGGCATCGCGACGAACCTGTCGGCCGCCACGCTGGGCAACGTCGCCGGCGGCGTCGCCGTCGGCATGGCGTACTGGTTCGTGTACCGGAAGAAGGACGTCGATCGGTAGGGGCTTTTCCGCCGGCCTTTCGCCGATAAGCTGCCCTGCGATTGCGGCGGGCGGCTGCGATACGGTATCATTACCTCGTCGCCTCGCATTGGCACGATTCTGCGCGGGTGCCATTTCTGCATGCAAGGCGACGCTTCATCATCGCGCACCTCATCGCGTCCCGCATGCGCATGCGCGCATCCGGCGACGCTGCACCGTCATTTCTGCAACGACAACCGAATAACATCGCAACTTTGCTATCGACTGGTATCGAAGGGGGCCTTCATGGCTGACTATCAGGCAATGTGGAAAGACTTGGGCATGGATCTGGAGACGCACGACCAGCTGTGCGCCGTGCTGCCGATGGCGTTCGGCGACACGTACCTCACGCAGGAGAACCGCCCTGAGAACATGGCGTTCTACGACTTCGTGGTGTCGGAGATCCACGGCGTGCGCCCCGCGGAGCTCATCGAGCTGCAAAAGCAGGGCGGCAAGGTGTTCGGCACGTTCTGCGTGTTCGTGCCCGACGAGGTGGTCGTCGCCTGCGGCGGCGCCGTCACGGGGCTGTGCGGCGGCTCGCAGTTCTGGGTGCCCGAAGGCGAGAAGGTGCTGCCCAGCGGCATCTGCCCGCTGATCAAGGCGTCGCTCGGCGCGCACTTCGGCAAGACGTGTCCGTACTTCAGCGTGGCCGACATGTATGTGGGCGAGACCACGTGCGACGGCAAGAAGAAGGCCTACGAGATCCTGGGGGCCGACAAGAAGACCTACGTCATGGACGTGCCGCAGATGAAGCGCGAGAAGGACATCGCGGCGTGGAAAGACGAGATCGCGCTGTTCGCCAAGGAGGTGGAGGCCGAGACGGGCAACGAACTGACGGCCGAGAACCTTGCCCGTGCCATTCGCACCATCAACGAGAAGCGTCGCGCGCTGGCCCGCGTGTTCGAGGCGCGCAAGGCAGACCCGGTGCCCATCAGCGGCAAGGACGCCCTGCTCATGATGCAGATCGCGTTCTTCGACGACCCGGTGCGCTGCGCCGAGACGGCGAACAAGCTGGCCGACGAGCTGGAAGCGCGCATCGAGCGCGGCGAGGGCGTGGTGCCCGCCGGCACGAAGCGCATCCTGATCACGGGCACGCCGCTGGCCATCCCGAACTGGAAGCTGCACCATATCGTCGAGACGAGCGGCGCCGTGGTGGTGTGCGAGGAGATGTGCACGGGCACGCGCTACTTCGAGAACGAGGTGGACGAGGGCGAGGGCACGCTCGACGGCATGTTCCAGGCGTTGGCGCAGCGCTATATGAAGAACAACTGCGCGTGCTTCACGCCGAACCCGGGTCGCGTCGCGGACGTGGTGCGCATGGCGAAGGAGTACAAGGTCGACGGCGTGATCGACGCGAACCTCAAGTTCTGCACGCTCTACGACGTGGAAAAGGCGCCGCTGGCGGACGCGCTTGCCGAGGAGGGCATCCCGTGCCTGGGCCTCGAGACCGACTACGCCGACAACGACGCCGAGCAGCTGCGCACGCGCATCGGCGCGTTCATCGAGATGCTGGACGCGTAAGGCCATGCAACAAGACGCTGCCGATACCGTGAACAAGGACGCACGTCCCGAGGATTGCTATATCCTGTTCTCGAGCCATACCGACGGCTGGCGTCTGTACGAGCTGGCGCGCGACGCGGGGGCCAAGGCGAGGATCTCGCCCACGCCCCGCGCCGCGCGCGCTTCCTGCGGGGTGTCGTTGCTCGCGTCGTGCGACGACGTGGAGCTGCTGGAGCGCCTTGCGCAGGAGGAGGGCGTCCCGATCGAGGGCGTAGCCCGGCTGCCGCGCCAGCTGAACGCGCGGCGGGACACGTTTTGCTGAGCGGATGCCCTGCAGGGATTGTCATCCTGAGCGGAACGCCGCAGGCGCGGAGTCGAAGGATCCCGTGCGGCGCCAGCAGGGAGCGCCACGGTTATCGCCGCACGTGATCCAACGAACCCGCTCCGCTCGCTCGGGATGACGACCGGGGCGCTGCATTCGGGACGACAGGTGATAACGATGAGAAAGAAGGAAGACGATGGAGCAGATCGACGCACGGGGTCAGGCGTGCCCGCTTCCCGTGGTGCGCGCCAAGAAGGCGCTCTCGGCCATGGGGGAGGGCGTGCTCGAAGTGCTCGTTGACAACGAGACCGCGGTGCACAACCTGGAGGCGTTGGCGAAGACGCTCAAGGTGGGAGCCGTCGGCGAGGAGCGCGGCGAAGGCGTGTTCGCAGTGACCTTCGCGAAGGGCGCGGCGTCAGACGGCGAAGCGGGAAGCGCCGCGAGCTGCCCGGCGGTCGAGCAATCGCCTGCGGGCGGCCGGGTGGCGGTGATCCCGTCCGAGTTCATGGGCTCGGGGGACGACGAGCTGGGAGCCGTGCTGATGAAGGGCTTCGTGTTCGCCCTGACGCAGCTCGACGAGCTGCCCGAGACGGTGCTCATGTACAACGGCGGCGTGAAGCTCGCCTGCACGGGATCCTCGTCGCTCGACGACCTGCGCGCGCTCGCCGAGGCCGGCGTTGAGATCATGAGCTGCGGCACGTGCCTGAACCATTACGGCCTGGCCGAGCGGCTGGAAGTGGGCGAGGCCACGAACATGTACGTGATCGTGGAGAAGCAGGCGAACGCGCGCGGCATCATCCGTCCGTAGGGTCGGGCGCGCGAGACTTAAGGACCGTGGAGCTATGATCTACTTCGACAACGCGGCGACAACCGCCGTCAAGCCGCCCGAGGTGGCCGAGGCGGTGGCGCGCGCCGTCAACAGCTTCGGCGGCGCAGGGCGCGGCGTGCACGAGGCGTCGCTCGATGCGGGCTACGCCGTGTTCCGGGCACGCCAGCAGCTCGCGCGTCTGCTGGGCGCCGGCGACCCGTCGCGCGTGGCCTTCGCGAGCAACGCCACCGAGGCGCTGAACACCGCCATCGTCGGGCTCGCGCGGCCGGGAGACAAGCTGGTGACCACGGCCGCCTCGCACAACTCGGTGCTGCGCCCGCTGTACCGCCTGGCTGACGAGCGCGGCTGCGAGGTGGTCGTGGTTCCCCACGATGCGCGCGGCGCGCTGGACTACGACGCGCTGGAGGCGGCGCTTCCGGGGGCGCGGCTGGCGGCGGTCACCCACGCCTCCAACCTCACGGGCGACGTGTACGACATCGCCCGCATCGCGCGCCTGTGCCGCGAGCACGGCGCGCTGCTGGTGGCGGACGCGGCCCAGACGGCGGGCGTCGTGCCCATCGACATGGGGCGCGATGGGCTGGACGTCGTGGCGTTCACCGGGCACAAGAGCCTGTACGGCCCCCAGGGCACGGGCGGCCTCGCCGTGGCGGAAGGCGTGGAGATCGAGCCGCTGAAGGTGGGCGGCTCAGGGACGCAAAGCTACGACCGGCGCCATCCCGCGCGCATGCCCGAGCGCCTGGAGGCAGGCACGCTGAACGCCCACGGCATCGCCGGCTTGAGCGCGGGGCTCGCCTATATCGAGGAGCGCGGCGTGGAGGAGCTGGGCGCGCAGGTGCGCGCGCTGGCCGAGCGCTTCGAGCGCGGCGTGCGCGGCATCGACGGCGTGCGCGTGCTGGGCGGAGGCGGGGACGCGGGGCGCTGCGGCATCGTGGCGCTCGACGTGGGCGATGCGGACTCTGCGGCAGTTGGCGACGCGCTCAACGCCGAGTTCGGCATCTGCACGCGCGCCGGCGCCCATTGCGCGCCGCTCATGCACGAGGCGCTGGGCACGCAGCGCCAGGGCGCCGTGCGGTTCAGCTTCAGCAGCTTCAACACCGAGGACGAGGTGGACGCCGGCATCGCCGCCGTGGCCGCCATCGCCGAGGAGGCCTGAGCCGTGCGGAAGAAGACGCCGAAAGCCGTGGTGACGTTCGCGTCCACGAGCGATGCGATGGCCGTTGAGGCCGCCGCCCGCGAGACGGGCCTCCCGGGCAGGATGATACCCATCCCGTCGGAGGTTTCCGCCGGCTGCGGCCTGGCCTGGTGCGTCCCCGCCGAGGAGCGCGGCGCGCTGCTGGACGCCCTCGAGAGCGGCGGCCTGGCGTACGAGGCCGTGCACGAGGTGGAATTGTACTAAGGAAAGAACGCACGGCCTGCCACGTTCTCCCCCGCGCCGAGAAAAGATGAAAGGACCTCGCCCATGCCCTCGATCGGCATCGACATAGGAAGCACGGCCGCGAAGGCGGCGGTGCTCGAAGACGGCCGGCTCGCCGAGACGCTCGTGTGCCCCACGGGGTTCAGCAGCGTCGATGCGGCCGAGCGCCTGGCCCAGCAGCTGCTCGCGCGCGGCTTCGACCCGCGCGGGCTTCCCTGCGTCGCGACGGGCTACGGGCGCGTCGCGGTCCCCTATGCGGACCGCGTGGTCACCGAGATCACCTGCCACGGCAAGGGCGCCGCTTTCCTGTTCGGCGGCGGGGGCACCGTGGTCGACGTGGGCGGCCAGGACACGAAGGTCATCGTGCTGCGCGGCGGCAAGGTGGTCAAGTTCGCGATGAACGACAAGTGCTCGGCCGGCACGGGGAAGTTCCTCGAAGTCATGGCGAACCGCCTCGGCGTCAGCCAGGAGGAGCTCGCGCGCCTCGCCCGGATGGGCGCGCCCACGTCCATCTCGTCCATGTGCACGGTGTTCGCGGAGTCCGAGGTCATCAGCCTCATCGGCAAGGGAACGCCGCGCGAGGACATCGCGTACGCCGTGATCGAATCGGTGGTGGAGCGGGTGTCGGTGCTCGTGGCGCAGGGCAAGGGCGCACCCTACTTCCTGACGGGCGGCCTGTGCGACAACGGGTACTTCGTCGAGCGCCTCGGCGCGCGCCTGGGCGAGCTTGTGGCCACCGAGCCCCGCGCGCGCTTCGCCGGCGCCGTGGGAGCCGCGCTGCTGGCCGAGGAAGGGGAGGGGCGCCATGCCGGATAACGCGTTGCCGCGCTCGTTCGAGGATTTCAACGAAGCTCGCAAGCTGGGCTTTCTGGCGGCCAAGGAGTATAAGGAGCGGGGCGGCAAGCTGGCGGGGTGTTTGTGCTCGTACACGCCGCTCGAGGTGATCGATGCGGCCGGCATGGCAGCCATCGGCCTGTGCGGCATGAGCGACGAGGCCATTCCCGACGCCGAGACCGTGCTGCCGAAGAACCTGTGCCCGCTCATCAAGGGCACCTACGGCTTCGCCTTGACCGAGAAATGCCCCTATACCTACTTCTCCGACATCATCGTGGGCGAGACTACCTGCGATGGCAAGAAGAAGATGTACGAGCTGCTCGCCGACCTCAAGGACGTGCACGTGCTGCATCTGCCCCAGAGCCAGGCGCGCTCCTACGCCGCCGATATCTGGCACGAAGAGGTGAAGCTGTTCGCGAGCGAGCTCGAACGCCGCTTCGGCGTGCGCATCGACGACGGGAAGCTGCGCGATGCGGCGCGACTGCGCAACCGCTACCGGCGCGCGCTCGTGCGACTCTACGAGCTGCAGAGGAGCGAGCCGCCCGCCATGCGCGGCGTGGAGCTCATGAGCACGCTGTTGGCCAGCACGTTCAGCTTCGATGTGGAGACGTTCGTCGGGAAGCTGGAGGCTCTGGCGGACGAGCGCGAGCGCGCCTACGCTGCGGGCGAGCGCCCTGTCGCCGCCACGGCGAAGCGCATCCTGCTCACCGGGTGCCCTTCGGGCGGCGTCATCAACAAGGTGGGCAAGGTGATCGAGGAGCACGGAGGCGTGATCGTGTGCCTGGACGATTGCTCGGGCGAGAGAGCGAACCGCCTGCTCGTGGACGAGGACGCCGACGATATCCTGCGCGCCATCTCCGATCGCTACCTTGCGGTCAACTGCTCGGTCATGACGCCGAACGACGCCCGCATCGACAATACGGCGGCAATGGCCCGCGCCTACCGCGCCGACGGCGTGGTGGAGGTGGTGCTGCAAGCCTGCCACACGTTCAACGTGGAATCGTCCCGTGTGCAGCGGCGCATGGAGGAAGAGGGCATCCCGTACCTCAAGCTGGAAACCGACTACTCTGCAGGGGACGGCGGCCAGGTGGGAACCCGGTTGGCCGCGTTCATCGAGATGCTGTAGCGACTGCCGCTTGGTGGGCGCGAATGGGGACCCATGGCAATTTTTAGAGCGTATTCCGCTGCGGTTCCTCGCTTGAAACGGAGAAAGGCCAGGTGGCGTTTTCAACGTCGCCCGCAGGGGCATCAGGGCTCCTCGATTTTTGCCAGGGCTGCCGATTTGCGCCCAACGCTTTCGAGATCGGACGAAGGCAGCATGCAGATCGCCCGGCGGCCGCATCGCCCCTTCCGGGGCGATACGGCCCTACTTCATGCTGATCTCGCCCGCCGCGCCGTCGCGAACATGGCCGATCAGCGCGGGCGGGCGACCGGCGGCCGCCTCGAACGCGCGCGCGAACGCGTCGGCCTCGTCGGGCGCCACGGCCACCAGCAGGCCGCCGGACGTCTGCGGGTCGCACAGCACGCCCATGCGGTTCTCGAACTCCTCGTCTTCGAGGCCGCCCTGCCTCACGAAGGCGCGCGCCCAGTCGATAATGCCGAACGTCTTGGCAGGGCGGCAGAAGTCGCAGGAATACCGGTAGACGCCCTTGAACAGCGGCAGGTCGTCCCAGACGAGCTCGGCCGACGCGTCCGAGGCCTCCAGCATCTCGTGGAGGTGGCCGGCCAGCCCGAAGCCCGTCACGTCGGTGGCGGCGTGCGCGTGCACGGCCGCCATCGCCTCGGCGCCCGCACGGTTGAGCTCCATCATGGACTCGATGACGGGGCGCATGCCCTCGTCGTCCTCGAACCCGGCCCGGAACGCCGAGTTCATGATCCCCGAGCCGAGGACCTTCGTGTAGAACAGCGCGTCGCCCGGCTGCGCGCCTCCGTTGCGCACGATGCGGTCAGGGTGCACGGTGCCGAACACCGACAGGCCGTACTTCGGCTCGTCGTCCTCGATGGAGTGGCCGCCCACCACGAACGCGCCCGCCTCGCGCACCTTGTCGGCCCCGCCGCGCAGCACCTCGCCCACCACGTCGGTGCCCAGACTGCACGGGAACGCGAGGATGTTGAGCGCCGTCAGAGGCTTCGCCCCCATGGCGAACACGTCGGACAGCGCGTTCGCCGCGGCGATGGCGCCGAACTCGTAGGGGTCGTCCGCCACCGGCGTGAAGAAGTCGAGCGTCAGCACCGCGGCCGTGTCGTCGTTCAGGCGGTAGACGGCGGCGTCGTCGGACGTGTCGAAGCCCAGCAGCAGATCGGCGTCGGGCGGCGGCGCGATGTCCTTCAGTATCTCTTCGAGGTCTCCCGGACCCCACTTCGCCGCTCAACCGCCCTTCTCGGTGAGGCGGGTGAGCCGTATGCGCTCGGTCTCGCTCATGGGATTCCTTTCGCGTAAGCCGGATCGGTCGTCATCAGCAGTATAGCAGTCCCGTCCGCGTCCTGAGCAACCTGCCGCCTGCGCGTTATCCGCGCCGCTCGTCGATACCGCACCGCCGCCGTAAACGTACCGCCTACCGGAACCGTATCCCCGCCCATCGGCGGAAACAGGCCGTTCGCCCTGCGGCGTTCGGCGCGGAATGACGTTTACCGAATATTCCACGAAGGAATCTTGAGAGTTTGCGCATAAAAACACCCATATCATCAGAAACTAATTACGCCGCGTCGCAAGGCGCTTGCTAAGATCGCGGCGGTCGGGCGGTGGAGGGCTGCCGGCTCGGCCAAGGCATGCGCGTACCGGTACCACGAGCAGGACGACGTCTCCCATGCCCTCGGCGACGTCCCCCGCTGGTTTCGGCGCATGATTCTCAACGGACGAGAAGGAAGGAGAACGAGGACATGAACCTGTCACGCAGGGGCTTCTTCAAAGCCGCCGGCGCAGCGTTCGCCACCACCATGGCGTTCGAGCTGTCCTCACAGTCGGAGGCGCTGGCCGTCGAGCCCGCAGCCGACTGGAAGCTCGTGAACACGGAGGAGTACACGAACATCTGCTGCTACTGCTCCGGCGGTTGCGGCGTGATCTGCTCCACCCGCGAAGGCGAGCTGGTGAACATCGAAGGCGATCCCGACCACCCGGTCAACCAGGGCGGCCTGTGCCCGAAGGGCGCCACGATGTTCCAGCTGCGCAACGTGGTGGATCCCTCCACGCGCGAGGTGATCAAGAACCCGAACCGCAGGACCCGTCCGATGGTTCGACGCCCCGGCGCCTCCGAGTGGGAGGATATCACCTGGGACGACGCCGTCGCCGAGATCGCGCGTTGGGTCAAGGACACGCGCGACGCCACGTTCGAGACGGTGTCCAACGGCATCACGGTCAACCGTTGCCACGGCATCGCCAGCTTGGGCGGCAGCCAGCAGAACTCCGAGGAAGAGTACCTCATCAACAAGATGATGCGGTCGCTAGGGGTGATAGCCATCGACAACCAGGCTCGTGTTTGACACAGCCCCACGGTTGCCGGTCTGGCAGCAACATTCGGTCGCGGTTCGATGACGAACCACTATTGCGACATGCAGAACGCCGACGTCATCTTGACGATCGGCTCCAACAACGTCGAGAACCACCCCGTTTCGTCGAAGTGGGTGCAGAGGGCGCTCGACAACGGCGCGACGTGGATCGTCGTCGACCCGCGCTACACGCGCTCGGCCGAGATGGCGGACATCTACTGTCCTATCCGCTCGGGCACCGACATCGCCTTCTACGGCGGTCTGTTCAACTACATTCTCGAGCACGACCTGTGGCAGCACGAGTACGTGCTGAACTACACGAACGCGTCCTACCTGTTGGACGAGGAGTACTCCTTCGATGTGGAGACGGGCATCTTCTCGGGCTTCGACAAGGACAGCGCCACCTACGACGCGAAGACCTGGCACTACCAGGTAGAGTCCACGAAGGAGTGGGACACCTCGGAGGGCGGCGCCTACGCCTGGGCCAAGGCCGAGGGCGTGCCCGAGTTCACGCCTCCCACCGTCGAAGTGCCGAAGCGCGACATGACCCTGCAGGACCCGATGTGCGTGTTCCAGCAGATGAAGAAGCACTATTCACGCTACGACCTGGACACCGTGTCCGCCACGTGCGGCATGGACAAGGAGCTTTTGGAGAAGGTGTACGCCACCTACGCGGCCACCGGCGCTCCCGACAAGTCCGGCACCATCCTGTACGCGCTCGGTCAGACGCAGCACACCTACGGCGCGCAGAACTGCCGCTCCATGGGCATCCTGCAGCTTCTGCTGGGCAACGTCGGCGTGGCCGGCGGCGGCGTGAACGCGCTGCGCGGCGAGCCGAACGTGCAGGGCGCCACCGACATGGGCATGCTCGTGGCGAACCAGCCCGGCTACCTGAACTGGCCCACCGAGTACGGCACGCCGTCTCTGCGCAAATGGTGCGAGAAGGAGACGTACGCGGACGGTTACTACACCAACAAGCCGAAGTTCATCGTCTCCGCGCTGAAGGAATGGTTCGGCGACGCGGCCACCGTGGAGAACGACTACGGCTACGACTGGTGGCCGAAGGTGCCGAAGAGCCCCGACTACTCCATCATCGGCTCGTTCGAGCTGATGAGCCAGGGTATCATCAAGGGCTACTTCAACTGGGGCATGAACCCCTGCCACTCGGCGCCGAACGCGAGCAACGTGCGCCGCGCCATGGCGAACCTCGACTGGCTCGTGGTGGCCGACTGGGTGGAGACGGAGTCCGCCACCTTCTGGAAGGCCCCCGACATGAACGCCGCCGACATCGACACCACGGTGTACTTCCTGCCCGCGGCGCTGATCTACGAGAAGCCGGGCACCATCCTGAACTCCGGCCGCTGGCTGCAGTGGCGCTACCAGGCCGTCGAGCCGTGGGAAGACGCCAAGCCCGACTACGAGATCTGCGACGTGCTGTGGAAGGCCATCGTCGACCTGTACAAGAAGGAAGACGGCGTGGCTCCCGAGCCCGTCGTCAACACGAAGTGGGACTACTACGTTGACGGCAAGATCGACCCGCGCCCCGTGGCCTGGGCCCTCAACGGCTACAACTACGCCGAGGGCGGCTTCGAGAACGGCGCGCCCGATTTGCTGAGCACGTTCGCGAACCTCAAGGCCGATGGCTCCACGGCCTGCGGCATGTGGATCTACACCGGCTTCTGGGCCAACAACGACGCTCCGCTCGACCCGGCCGAGCAGGCCATCGGCAGCCGCGTCGCCGACGACCCGACGGGGCTGGGGCTGCATCCCAAGTGGTCGTTCGCCTGGCCGCTCAACCGTCGCATCATCTACAACCGCGCCTCGGCGGACCTGGAAGGCAAGCCTTGGAACCCGAACCGGGTGCTGGTCGAATGGACGGGCGAGAAGTGGGTGCAGAACGACGTCGGCGACTTCGTGGCCGTGTCGAACGGCACGCCCGTGCCGCCCAACAACAAGGCGTTCATGATGCTGTGGGAGCAGAACGCGCGCCTGGAGAGCTACGGCATGGGCGACGGTCCTTTGCCCGAGCACTACGAGCCCTTCGAGAGCCCGGCGGACAACAAGCTGAACGGACGGCAGAACTCGCCGTGCGTGCGCTTCGCCGAGTTCGAGTCGGTCAAGCGCGGCGACCGCAGCCAGTACCCCATCGCGGTGACCACCTATTCGGTCACCGAGCATTGGCAGACCGGCGGCCAGACCCGCACGTGCCCGGCCCTCAACGAGGCCATGCCCGAGCAGTTCGTCGAGATGTCGGTGGAACTGGCGGCCGAAAAGGGCATCGAGAACGGCGAGCGCGTCCGCGTGTTCAACAACCGCGGGTCGGTCGAGGTCATGGCGCTGGTCACGCCTCGCTTTAAGCCGTTCAAGGTGAACGGCGAGACCGTGCACCAGGTGGGCATGACGCACCACTTCGGCTGGGCGGGCGACTTCGCCACCGGAGACATCGTCAACGACCTGCCGCCGAACGTGGGCGACCCGAACTGCTGGGTGCCCGAGTACAAGGCGTTCCTCGTCGACATCGAGAAGGCATAGGAGGGGTGAGCTATGAGTGAGAAAGCCATATTGTTCGACTCCTCCCGCTGCACCGCGTGCCGCGGCTGCCAGGTGGCCTGCAAGTGCTGGAACGGCCTGCCGTCCACCCTCGAGAAGAACGGGAACCCTTCCACGGGCTCGTACCAAAGCCCGATGGATTTGAACGGCGACACGCGCCTGCTGATCAGCTTCCATGAGGAGGCCGGCGGCGACAAGGGCGTGAAGTGGGCCTTCGGGCGCCGCTCGTGCCAGCACTGCACCGACGCCCCCTGCGCCACCATCTGCCCTGGCGGGGCGCTGAAGAAGGACGAGGCCACCGGTTTCGTCAGCGTGGACGAGTCCAAGTGCATCGGCTGCAGGTACTGCTCCACGGCCTGCCCGTTCGACGTGCCGCAATACCACGGCGACACGAGCAAGATCAACAAGTGCACCGGATGCCTCGACCGCGTCGAGCAGGGCCTGGCTCCGGCGTGCGTGACCACCTGCCAACCGCAGGCGCTCATGTTCGGCGATCGCGAGGAGATGCTTTCCATCGCCCGGGAACGCGTGGACTACCTGCACGGCAAGGGCTATGCGGACGCCGCCTTGTACGGTGAGGACGAGGTGGGCGGCCTTCACGTGATCCAGGTGCTGAAGCACGGCGTGGAAGCGCACGGCCAGGTCGTCGACCCGCAGGTCAACCCGATGGTCGGCCTGACCCAGATCATGAAGCCGGTCACGGGCGCCGTCACGGGCCTCACGGTTGCCGGCTTGGCGGCCATGTTCGTGCTGGGCATCGGCTACAAGCGCGACAAGCTGGCGTACAACCCCGAGACGGACGACACGATCTCCGTCGACACCGGAGAGGTCGTCAAGCACGGTGACGGCCAGGACGAGGAGACGGTGATGGAGCATATCACCGAGAACCTTCCGGGCAAGAAGGGAGGCAACCGATGAGCAAGGGACCCGTCAAGGTTTCCGCTGAGGAAGCCGCCAAGAACCAGGCGTTCTTGGCAAGCATGGCAGCCAGTGGCAAGGAACGCTACATCAAGCGCCACTCGCTGCAGGCGCGCTTGACGCACGGCATCACCATCGCGGCGTGCATCCTGCTGTGCATCTCCGGCCTGTTCGTGTTCGTTCCGGCCCTCGCGGCCGCTGTCGGCGCGGACACGGTGTTCGCCATTCGCATGTCGCATCGCATCATCGGCGTCGTGTTCGTCGCGGTGCCGCTGATCAGCGCCCTGCTGGCTCCGAAGGGCGTGGCGCACATCTTCAAGAACCTGTTCGATCGTTGGGATTCCGACGACAAGAAGTGGATGATGCTGTTCTTCCCGTACCTGTTCATGGCCAAGTGGATCCACATGCCCGACCAGCGCGAGGTCAAGAGCGGCCAGCGTTTCGCCGACGGCATGCTGTGGTTCGCCGGAGTGCTCTTGGGCATCACGGGCATCATCCTTCTGCTGGGCACGACGCTGTTCGATTTCGGTGCGGGCGTGCACGGCGTGACCCTGTTCCTGCACGACATAGGCTTTCTGCTGATCGCGGTGTTCGGCCTGGCGCACATCTTCCTGGGCGCCGGCATCTTCCAGCCGTACCGCGGCACGGCGAAGCTCATGTTCGGCGACGGCACGGTGTCCGAGTCCGACGCCCTGTACCACTGGGGTCACTGGGCCCGCAAGGAGATCGCCACGGGCGAGAACGTGGTGGAGAAGACGAAGTAAAAGCGCGGCGACCCGTTCGTGGGG
>NZ_WWRX01000009.1:141315-216956 GCF_009875575.1 Eggerthella sp. BIOML-A4
CACGGGCGCCGGATGGGTAACCCGACCGGACGCTCCCGGGTTGTCATCCTGAGCGGAGCGCGAAGCGCGGAGTCGAAGGATCCCGCGCGGCGCCAGCTGGAAGCGCCGCGGCTATCGCCGCGCGGGATCCTTCGACTCCGGCCTGCGCTCAGGATGACAAAAAGGGCGTTCCGCCCGTTCAGATAGGAAAGGAATCCATGAACCTCAAAGCGATCGATGCGGCCATCGCCGCGTACCGTACGAACCTCGACGAGGGCGACGTCTCGCGGCTCGCGTTCTTCCGCGAGCTGTGGGGGGTTCAGGCCGAGGCGGCCTCCCATGTTGATCTCGGCTACGAAGTGCCCGACGCCGATAGCCTGAAAACGTGGGCGCGCCACGGGGAGCCGGTGCTCTCCCATGCTCCGGTGAAGATCGAGGCCGCCGCGTTGGCGGGCGCGATGGAGCGGCTGGCCGAAGTGCTGGCTGCGCGCGGCGGGTTCGCGGCGTCGACGAGCGAGGCGCTCTCGCGCACGAGCTGGGAGCGCATGGTCGCCGCAAGCGACCTCGTGCTCGCCGGCTGCAACCCGGCTGCCTATGTGGAGTCGTTCGTCGAGCTGCTCGAGGACGACGGCATGGACGAGGACGCGGCCCGCATCGGCGCGATGGCGGCGGCGCTGGCCCTGCGCGCGTTTCTAGAGGGGCCGGCGACGGCCGTCGAGCGGGCGCTTCGGGAGGCGGGTGCCGACGAGCCGCATAGCGTGCGCTGCCCCGTGTGCGGCGGCGAAGCTGCGGTGGCGCAGGTGAGCGGCGCGCCTGCGGGGCAGGGACGCGCCAAGCGCCTGTGGTGCGCCCAGTGCGGCTGCGCGTGGGAGTTCGAGCGCGTGCGTTGCGTGCGCTGCGGCACGCAGAACCAGAGCCGTCTGCATTATTTCAATCTCGAGGGCGACGAGGCGCACCGCCTGGCCACCTGCGACGAATGCGGCGGCTACACGCGCACCGTGTACGAGGAGGACGCGCTTGCGCCGTTCTCGTTCGAAGTGGAGGACGTGGTCATGGCGAAGCTCGACCTCGTGGCGTACCAGCGCGCGGCCGCCGATGCCGCCGCGGAAGCGCAGAGGTAGGACGATGGCCATCGTAGAGCGTCCCGAGCCCGCGAAGCGCGAGTCGGCCGAGCGGCCCATCCGCATCTTCCTGAACGAGGTGCCTGTGGCCGTGAGCCAGGGAAGCCCCTTCGGGCTGTCCGAGCTGGCGGTGGGCTACCTGTTGTCCGAGGGCCTCATCGCCGATCGCGACAGCCTCGTGGAGGTGGTCGAGGTGCCCGAGGAGGCTGCGGTGTACGTGGCCAGCGGAGAGCGGGCGGAGGAAGGTTACGTGCCCCTGCACCGCGTCACGTCGGCCGGGTGCGCCCAGTCGGCGCTTCTGCGCGACGCGCGGCGCGCGGGCGAGCCCCGCGCGTTGGAGTCGGCGGCGCGCTTCGACGCCGACGACTTGCTGGCGTGCATGGAGGAGCTGTGCGAGCGCAGCCCGCGCCGCAACACCGGCGCGTGCGTGCACGGCTGCGGGCTGGGCGCGGCGGGCTCGGACGAGCTGCTGCTGGTGCGCGAGGACATCGGGCGGCACAACGCCATGGACAAGCTGGTGGGGCAGGCGTGGCTCGACCGTGTGGACGTGCGCGACAAGGCGCTGTTCATCACGGGGCGCATCAGCTGCGAGATGGCCCTCAAGGCTTATCGCGCCGGTTGCCCGGTGCTGGTCAGCCGCAAGTCGGCTACCGACGAGGCCGTGCGCCGCGCCGAGGAGCTGGGCGTCACCCTCGCGTCGCACTGCCGCGACGGCCGTATCCGCGTCCTGTCGCGTTCCGAGCGCGTCACGGGGTAGGGGGATCGGCCCCTGCGGGCGATCCATCCGGTTTCGCCGTGCACGCGCCCGGTTTCGCCGTGCGCCTTGACCGCGCCCGCCGGTTGCCTTTGAATTGCCCAGACGGCGCGCGGCGCGTAGGCGCGCCCGAGCGAGAAAGGGCTTCCTTTGAGACATTCCGGGCGTGTACGGCGCGATCCGGGCGCGATGGCGCTCGTCGTGCTGCTGGCGGTGCTGCTCGCCGGGGCGGCGGCGGGGTTCGGCTATCTCGCCTGGCAACGGCAGCAGGCGGCCGATGCGGTGCGCGCGGTCGAGCGCGAGCCGCTGCCGGCGGTGGAGCGCGCCTACGACGCGCCTGCGGACGAGCCGGCGGAGAATCCTATCGACTTTGAGGCGCTGCGCCGGGAGAGCCCCGACGTCTACGCGTGGCTCTACGTGCCGAACACGAACGTCAACCTTCCCGTGCTCCAGCGGCCGGGAGACGACTTCTTCTACCTCGATCATGACCGCTACGGCGAGCCGGCCGTCGAAGGCGCGGTGTTTTCCCAGATGGCGAACGCGACCGACTTCTCCGATCCCGTCACCGTGCTGTACGGCCACAACATCGTGAACGACGCGATGTTCGCCACGTTGCATGCCTACGAGGACCCGGCGTTCTTCGCCGACAACCCCGAGCTGTACGTTTACCTGCCCGATCGCATCCTCGCCTACGAGGTGGTGGCGGCCTACGAGTACGACGACCGGCACATCCTCAACTCGTTCGACTTCTCCGACCCCGCCGTGCGGACGGGCTACTTCGCATCGGTGCTCGCGCCCGACGACCCGAAGGCGAACGTGCGCGACGGCGCGCAGCTCGATGCCGACGACCGCATCGTGCAGCTCAGCACCTGCCGCTCGGCCCTGACCAGCGACCCGGTGCGCTATATCGTTACGGCCGTGCTCGTGGGCGAGAAGCCTGCTGCGTGAGCTGCGCCCCCGCTTTCGCAATAGGCGGAGCCTCTTTCGTCGAAGGGGTCGAACGGCATGTCTCCATGCTCTAGCATGAGGTGGCTGTGGAATGCTTGCGCCTTCGGGTAGGCGCATCGACGAGAGAGGTGCTGATATGAAGAAGAAGCTGGCCGCGCTTTTGTGCGCTGCGATGCTCGCGTGCGCGCTCCCCGCGCTCGCGTGGGCCGACGAGGCGGCTGAGCCGACGGCGGATCAGGCGACCGCGCAGGAGTCGGCCGCGGCCCGCTCGATCGGGCCGTGGCAGGAGAGCGCGTCGAACGAAGACGGCTCGTGCGTCCTCTCTGGCGAGGCGAGGGCGTCTTCGTTCGCCGTCATCGCTACGAGCGAGACGGCCGACGACGCGCTGGACGGCATGCCCTCGTTCAGGGTCGTTGCCGAGAACGCGACCAAGAAGATCGATTTCGGCGTGGCGCTTCTCGCGGGCGGCCAGTACGCCGGTTGCAACAAGCTCGAGGTGCACGTGAAGCCGAGCGCGGGAAGCGCTGGCATCGCCAAGACGTTCGAAGTGACGAGAGCCGTCGACCAGAGCAGCTTCAACTTCACGTCCGAGATGTTCAACCTCGGCGACCAGGAAGGCGATGCCTCTTACAGCGCCGACTTCGTCATGACGCTCGTCCCCTCGAAGGCGGACGTCGACGAACCGGCCGCCAACGAGCCTGCTGCCGATACGTCGGCTGCGTTGCCGTCCGGCGCCGACACGGGCGCGACCTCGCCCAAGACCGGCATGGACGCCGGCGCGCTGGCGGGCGCCTCCTTCGCCATGCTGGCCGCCGCCGGAGTCGTGGCCTTAGCGCTGCGCCGCAAGCTCGCGAAGTAACCGATGCTCATCGTCGGGCGGGCGTGCCGCAAGGTTCGCCCGCCCGGTCGTCGAAAGGCGGCCGCATAGGCGCTTGCGCGACCTCGCCTTATACATATTCTCGCAAGTTTCTGCATAAAAGGGGTTACAAATCGGCTCCGAACCGAATATACTGCTTCCAGTCCTTTAAAAGCGGTACAGAGAGACCGACAAGGTAGAACCCCAAGCGCTCACCCGAACAAGAGCGCGACGAGTCGAAGCCTTTGTCTGTCGCGGAGGCTTTTTTCATGCCCTCGCGCAGACGCCGCCAACTCGGGGGCGACGCGGACGCCCGGCATCGCCGGAGCGGGCGCGGAACCCGGCGGAGAGCAGGTCCGTCTGTACGCACTCGACGTCAAGAAAGGGTGTGTATGAACGACGCAGGAACGGTCAAGACCGTCTGCATGGACGCAGACGAGATCGAGCGGTCGCTGACGCGCATCGCGCATCAGATCCTCGAGACCAACAAGGGCGCGGGCAACATCGCGCTCGTCGGCATCGTGACGCGCGGCGACTTGCTCGCCAAGCGCCTGGCCGAGAAGATCGAGGCCATCGAGGGCACGAAGGTGCCGCTCGGCAAGCTCGACATCAGCTTCTATCGCGACGACTTCGCGACGCATCTCTCGCCCGAGGTGCATTCCACCGACATCCTCTTCGACCTCGACGGCAAGGACGTCGTGCTCGTCGACGACGTGCTGTACACCGGCCGCACCATCCGCGCCGCGCTCGACGCGCTCATGGATATCGGCCGTCCCTCCACGGTGCAGCTGGCCGTCCTCGTGGACCGCGGCCATCGTCAGCTGCCCATCCGCGCCGACTTCGTGGGCAAGAACGTCCCGTCTTCCTCCGACGAGAACGTGCGCCTGTTCTTGGAAGAGGCGGACGGCAAGTCCGAGGTCGAGATACTGGAAATCGCTCCGGGCTCCCGCGCGGGTTCGGCACCGCTGGGAGGTGAATAGGGCATGGCCTTCAATCACAAGCATCTGATCGACATCACGGAGTACTCCGCCGACGACATCATGACCGTTCTGGAAACGGCGGTCCGCTTCAAGGAAGTCAACGAGCGCCGCATCAAGCAGGTGCCCACGCTCAAGGGCGTCACCGTGGTCAACATGTTCAACGAGCCGTCCACCCGCACGCGCTCCTCGTTCGAGATCGCCGAGAAGCGCCTGAGTGCCAACAGCCTGAACTTCGGCGGCAGCTCCACCTCCACGGTGAAGGGCGAGAGCCTCGTGGACACGGTGGAGACGCTGTGCGCCTACAAGATCGACATGATCATCGTGCGCGACAAGCACGCCGGCGTGCCCCGCAAGATCGCCGACGTCTCCGGCGCGCACGTCATCGACGCAGGCGACGGCAAGCACCAGCACCCCACGCAGGCGCTGCTGGACCTGTACTCCATCTGGGAGGTCAAGGGCGACCTGAACGGCCTCAAGGTGGGCGTCGTGGGCGACATCGGGCACTCCCGCGTGTGCGGCAGCCTGATCCCCGCGCTCAAGATCATGGGTTGCGAGGTGACGGTGGTCGCGCCGCCGACGCTGCTGCCCGCGCGCCCCGACATCCTGGGCGCCGACCACGTGACCACGAAGCTGGACGAGGCGCTGCCCGACCTCGACGTGGTGTACATGCTGCGCATCCAGCGCGAGCGCCTCGAGGGCGCGCCGTATCCGTCGCTGCGCGAGTACAACATGCTGTACGGCCTCACGAAGGACCGCGAGCACCTCATGAAGCCCGACGCCCTCATCTGCCACCCCGGCCCCATCAACCGCGGCGTCGAACTGGATAGCTACATGGCCGACCACCCGAAGCGCTCGGTCATTCTCGATCAGGTCTATGCCGGCATCCTGACCCGCATGGCCGAAATGTACCTGCTGCTCGGAGGGAGCGAAGATGGCCTTACTGCTTAAGAACGCCCATGTGATCGACCCGCAGGTCGGTCTGAACGAAACGGCCGACATTCTCGTGCGCGACGGGAATATCGTCGAGATCGGCCAGAACCTGACGATGGAGAAGGGCGTCGAGCGCGACCTGGGCGGCAAGATCGTCGTTCCCGGCCTCGTGGACATCCACGTGCATCTGCGCGAGCCCGGCTACGAGCTGAAGGAGGATATCGCCTCCGGCACGCGCGCCGCGGCGCACGGCGGCTTCACGGCGGTGTGCTGCATGCCGAACACGAAGCCCGTCATCGACAACGCCGTGGGCGTGGAGTACGTGAAGGCTCGCGCGGCGGCCGTGGGCAAGTGCCGCGTGCACGTGGCCGGCTCCTGCTCGCAAGGGCTCAAGGGCGACACGCTGTCCGAGATGGGCGACATGGTGGCGCACGGCGCCGTCGCCTTCACCGACGACGGCCGCGGGGTGCAGGGCGCGGGCATGATGCGCCGCGTCATGGACTACGCCGCGCAGTTCGACCGCGTGGTGATGAGCCACTGCCAGGACGAGGACCTCGTCGGCGCCGGCCAGGTGAACGAGGGCGTCGTGTCGACGCGCCTGGGCATGCTGGGCTGGCCGGCCGAGGGCGAGGAGATCCAGATCGCCCGCGACATCGCTATCTGCCGCCTCACCGGCTGCCCGCTGCACATCCAGCACCTCACCACGGCGCGCGGCCTGGACCTGGTGCGCGCCGCCAAGGCCGAGGGCCTGCCGGTCACCTGCGAGGTCACGCCGCACCACCTGTTCCTCACCGAGGACGCCATCGGCGACGACTACAACACCTTCCTCAAGGTGAACCCGCCGCTGCGCACGGCCGAGGACGCCGCCGCGCTGGTGGAGGGCGTGAAGGACGGCACGGTGGACGCCATCGTCACCGACCACGCGCCGCACAACGACTTCGAGAAGAACGCCGAGTTCGAGCTGGCGCCCTTCGGCATGATCGGCCTGGAGACGGCGCTTTCGCTGGTCATCACGAACCTGGTTGCGCCGGGCGTCATCAGCTGGGAGCGCGCCGTCGAGCTGATGGCCGTGAACCCCCGCGAGATCCTTCGCGTCGAGCGCGTGGCCCTCGAGCCGGGCGCGACGGCCGACCTCACGGTCATCGACCCGGACGCTGCCTGGACGGTGGACGCCGCGGACTTCCAGTCCAAGGCCGTGAACTCGGGCTTCCTCGGCGCCGAGCTGACCGGCCGCGCCACCGACGTCTACGTGGGCGGCTACGCCACCATGGAGGACGGCGCCATCGTCGAGTAGGGTCGAGCCCTGCACGATCTTCGAACCACGCGGCCCCGCATCGAGCGAACGATGCGGGGCCGTTCTGCGCGATGCCCGGTGCGCCCGATGGCCATACGGGGCGTAAGAAACGCTCCGATGAGCCGACTAGGCGGCGCAGGTCGCCCGCTGCGGTTCCAGATGCCCGATTCTTCCTGCAATGTTGCGTTGCGGGGGTAGAAGAAGGGCGATCCTGAGTGCTTTTGCGCGTTTTCCCTGGTTGCAAACGCAACTGTTGGAGAATGTCCGATTGATGCGCGTTCTTTCGCAACATTACGGGAAATATCGGGCATCCGGGCGGGCACTGCGTGATAAAATCATCTCCTTATCGAGCCAGTGCAGGCGCTCTTCTTTTTTGAAGCAGCCCATGGAGGAAGCCGGGCCCTCGCTTCCTAGTACCACGTCTGCAAGATCCTCGCAGCCCAGGGCAGACGAGGAGGCTCCAATGGAACCTATGCAGGTTTGCTTCTCCCATCAAACGGCTTTTCAGGTGTTGAGGGCGATCGACGCGCGGGAGCTTGCAGGGTCTGGCGACACGGCGCGGCGGCTTCCCGCTCGTGCGCCGAGTGCGCGGGGGCTCGAAGAGGTCGTCAAGCGCATTGAGAACGATCGCCCTGGGTTATCGATCGAGCGCCCCGTCCATATTCTCCTGGGAGCGGCTTCAAGATGCCGCTCCACTTCGCGTCGCGTGTCGCACGTGTGCACACGGCAGATGCGTGGGAAGCCCTTGCTCCGGCTGTCGGACGGTGTTGGCGTATGCAGTGCGCCGTTTGCCTGCGTTCAGGCGGCTCCGTCAGCGAAAAACAAGATCGATCTGCTTGAACTTGCTTACGAGCTTTGCGGAACCTATCGCACTCGGCGAACGTCGACTGCTCCTGCGTATCAGGTGCCTCCTTTGATGACGATGCGTTCTCTACGCAGCTTCGTTTCGCTCAACCCTTCCATCGCGGGCGCTCGGATCGTGGCGCGCGTCCTGCCGTACCTGGCGGATGGTTCGGCTTCTCCGAGGGAGACGAAGCAGGCGCTCGTGTTGGGCTTGCCGACATCGTACGGCGGGTACGGCTTGGGCATCCCGAGGATGAATTACGAGGTGAAGGCAATCGCAGGAGCCCGCACGACTTCCGGCAGATCGAGTTTTCGTTGCGACCTTTGCTGGCCGGATGCGAAACTCGACGTGGAGTACCAAAGCAGGGAGATGCACGAAGGGGAGGAAAGCCGTATCAGGGATTCTAGAAGGACGAACGCGTTGATGGCGATGGGCTGGACGGTCGTAGGCGTCACGAACGACGAGCTGGACAGCCTGGCTGCAACCGATGCGATAGCCGACACGATACGTCGGCTCCTGGGAAAGCGCGTGCAAGTGCGCGTGTCGGACTACCATGCTCGCAAGCTGCGGCTCCGGCGGCAGCTCGGGCTTCCGGTGGGCTACGACTAGGCCGGCCGCCGTAGGTGCGGCCTCGGTGTGCGATTATCACAGGAATGTTGCGTTTGACGGGGCGTTCTCATCGACGCGGAAGAGCGCGAGACGATGATCAGGCAGTTTGCAATGATTGCTTTCGATGCATGCCGATACGGTCCGAAAAAACGCAACATTGCGGGAAGAATCGCACGCGGCACGCCGCTTCTTCGGCACGCGTGCGCCGGCAGCCGACGGGATAGAACGTCCGACGGTCGGAAGCTGTGCGCGTCTTTCGGCATCGTTTCTTATAAATGCATAAAAATACTCGAATAGTAGAAAATATTGCATTTCTAATCGATAAAACTCGTTATAGGCGTATACTACGCTTCGACCTTTAAGGGCGGTACGGAGAGACCGACAAGGTGCGCAACATACACCCTGCATCCGTGCGCCTCCCACATCAGATGGAGGCGCTTTTTTGTAGGGGCGTTGCCCGAACGGAAGGATGGAAGCTTGAGCGAGATTTCGAAGCGGTTGATGCAGGGGACGTCGAAGCCCGCGGGCGCGCCCGCGGCGCTCGTGCTGGAGGACGGCGCCGTGTTCCGCGGCACGTCGTGCGCGGCGGCGGGGGAGGTGTTCGGCGAGATCTGCTTCAACACCTCGCTCGAGGGCTACCTCGAGGTGATCACCGACCCGTCGTACGCGGGCCAGATCGTGACGATGACGTATCCCCAGATCGGAAACTACGGCGTGAACGTGGACGACGCGCAGGCGGACGAGCCCGCCCTGCGCGGCCTCGTCGTGCGCGACCTGTGCGCGACGCCGTCGAACTGGCGCAGCGCGCAGGGCCTGCCCGACTACCTGCGCGACCACGGCGTGGTGGCCGTCGAAGGGGTGGACACCCGCGCGCTCGTGCGCCATGTGCGCGACTGCGGCGCACAGCGGGCCGTGCTGTCCACCGTCGACGTCGACGAGGCCAGCCTTCTGGCGAAAGTGCGCGCGAGCGCATCCATCGTCGGGCAGAACCTGGCCTCCACGGTGTCGTGCGCGCGTCCGCGCCGCTTCTCGGCCGACGACCTGCCGGCTTCGCGGGCGTTCGCGCTCGCCGCGTCTCCCGAGCCGCGCTTCAAAGTGGTCGCCTACGACTGCGGAGCGAAGCGCTCCATCCTCGAAAACCTCGTGCGCGCCGGCTGCGGCGTGACCTGCGTGCCGTGGGACACCCCGGCGGCCGAGGTGCTGACCATGGCTCCCGACGGCGTGTTCCTGTCGAACGGCCCGGGCGACCCCGAGGCCGTCGAGGGCACGTACGCCCAGGTGGAGCAACTGCTGGGGAAGGTGCCCGTGTTCGGCATCTGCCTGGGGCACCAGATGATCGCCAAGGCGGCGGGCGCGGATATCGAGAAGCTCAAGTTCGGCCACCGCGGCGGCAACCATCCCGTCATGAACCTGCGCACGCGCCGCGTTGAGATCACCGCGCAGAACCACGGCTTCGGCCTCGTGTTCCCCAGCTTGGGCGCGCTCGTGCCGGAGCTGTCGGCCGGCGTCTGCACGCACGAGGACGACCTGCGCTGCTGGGCGCGCCGCGGCGTCGCGCCGGTGGTGCAAAACGAGCGCTTCGGACGCATCCAGCTCACGCACGTGAACCTCAACGACGGCACGGCCGAGGGCGTCGCGTTCCTCGATATACCGGCGTTCTCCGTGCAGTACCACCCGGAAGCTTCGCCGGGTCCTACCGACGCCCATTATCTGTTCGCTGCGTTCGCACGGTTGATGGATTCCGCCGTTCTGGCGAACGGCGGCGTTGCCGACGCTGCGGCCGCGGCTGGCACCCCATCTTGCCCTTCTGCTGCGGCTGGACGGACGGAAGTCCAGTCCAGCCTTGCATCAGGGCAATCTGGGGCACCAGCCGCGCCCTCGCTGACCTTGCCTGACCCGCGCGAATGTGCAAACTACCTCGACATCGACATCGCCGAGGATCGCCTGGCCGGCTGGTCGTTCGCCGAAGGGAAGGAGGCCTCCCATGCCTAAGCGCGAAGACATCCAAACCATCCTCGTCATCGGAAGCGGCCCCATCGTCATCGGGCAGGCGTGCGAGTTCGACTACTCGGGCGCGCAGGCCTGCAAGGTGTTGAAGGCCGACGGCTATCGCGTGGTGCTCGTGAACAGCAACCCCGCGACCATCATGACCGACCCGGGTCTGGCCGACCGCACCTACGTCGAACCCATTACCGTGGAGTTCGTCGAGCAGGTCATCGCGAAGGAGCGCCCCGACGCCCTCTTGCCCACGCTGGGCGGCCAGACCGGGCTCAACACGGCCGTCGAGCTCGCGCGCGCCGGCATCCTGGCCAAGTACGGCGTGGAGATGATCGGCTGCGACCTCGAGGCCATCGAGCGCGGCGAGGACCGCAAGCAGTTCAACGAGTGCATGGCGGAGCTTGGCATCGAGACGTCGCGCTCCGGCTACGCCTATTCCATCGCCGACGCCGAGGACATCGTGGCCGAGCTCGGCTACCCCGTGGTGCTGCGCCCCTCGTTCACGCTGGGCGGCGCGGGCGGCGGCATCGCGCACGACGCGGCCGAGCTGCACGAGATCGTGGGCCAGGGCCTGGAGCTGTCGCCGGCCGGCGAGGTGCTGGTGGAGGAGAGCATCGAGGGTTGGAAAGAGTACGAGATGGAGGTCATGCGCGACCGCGCCGGCAACGGCATCATCGTGTGCTCCATCGAGAACTTCGACGCCATGGGCGTGCACACGGGCGACTCCATCACGGTGGCGCCCGCGCAGACGCTGACGGATGTGGAGTACCAGCGCATGCGCGCGGCGTCGCTGGCCATCCTCGAGAAGATCGGCGTGGAGACCGGCGGCTCCAACGTGCAGTTCGCCGTCAACCCGGAAAACGGCCGCATGATCGTCATAGAGATGAACCCCCGCGTGTCGCGCTCCTCGGCGCTCGCGTCGAAGGCCACGGGCTTCCCCATCGCGAAGGCGGCCGCGAAGCTGGCCGTGGGCTACACGCTCGACGAGATCGTGAACGACATCACGAAGGCCACGCCCGCCTGCTTCGAGCCGTCCATCGACTACTGCGTGGTGAAGGTGCCGCGCTTCGCGTTCGAGAAGTTCCAGGGCACCGACGACACGCTGTCCACGCGCATGAAGGCCGTCGGCGAGGTCATGGCCATCGGCCGAACGTTCGAGGAATCGCTCGGCAAGGCCATGCGCTCGCTGGAGAACGGGCGCGCGGGCCTGGGAGCCGACGGCAAAGGCGGCGAGGCCGACGCGTCCGACGAGGCGCTGGAAGACCTCGTGGCGCGTCCCACGGCCGAGCGCATCTTCTACCTGGCCGAGGCGCTGCGTCGCGGCTGGACGGTTGAGCGCGCGAGCGCGGCGAGCCGCGTGGACCCCTTCTTCGTCGCGCGCATGGCCGACATCGTGCGCGTGCAGGAGAACCTGCGCGGCATGGCGCTGGACGAACTCGATGCCGATGCGTTCCGCCTGCTCAAGCGCATGGGGCTGGCCGACGCGCAGATCGCGCACCTCACAGGCTCCGACGAGCTCACCGTGCGCACGTGCCGTAAGATGCTGGGCGTGAGGCCTGCGTTCAAGACCGTGGACACCTGCGCCGCCGAGTTTCCCAGCGCCACGGCCTACCATTACAAGACCTACGATGCCGACGAGACCGAGACGGCGCCGAAGACGCGGCGGCGCGCCATGATTCTGGGCGCGGGGCCGAACCGCATCGGCCAGGGCATCGAGTTCGACTATTGCTGCGTGCACGCCAGCTACGCTCTGCACGAGGCCGGGTTCGAGACGATCATGGTGAACTGCAACCCTGAGACGGTGTCCACCGACTACGACACGTCCGACAAGCTGTACTTCGAGCCGCTCACGTTCGAGGACGTCATGGACATCGTCGACGTCGAGCAGCCCGACGGCGTGGTGGTCACGCTCGGCGGGCAGACGCCGCTCAAGCTGGCGAACGCGCTGGCGGCGGCCGGCGTGCCCGTCATGGGCACCTCGCCGGAGGCCATCGACCTGGCCGAGGACCGCGACCGCTTCGCCGCCGTCCTCGACGAGCTGGGCATCGTCTACCCGGCCGCCGGCATGGCCTCCACGTACCAAGAGGCGTGCGTCGTGGCCGACCGCATCGGCTTCCCGCTGCTCGTGCGCCCCAGCTACGTGCTGGGCGGGCGCGGCATGGGCATCGTCTACGACGGTGCCCAGCTGGAAAAATACATGGCGGAGGCCGCGAAGATCTCGCCCGACCACCCGGTGTACCTCGACCGCTTCCTCGAAGGCGCGGTGGAGGTGGACCTCGACGCGCTCTGCGACGGCGAGCAGGTGTTCGTGGGCGGCGTGCTGGAGCACATCGAGATGGCGGGCATCCATTCGGGCGACTCGGCCTGCTGCACGCCGCCGTTCGCGCTGTCCGAGGCCGTGCAGGCACAGCTGCGCGCCATTGCGCGCCGCTTGGCGCTGCGCCTGGGCGTGGTGGGGCTCATCAATATCCAGTTCGCCATCAAAGACCAGGTCATCTACATCATCGAGGCGAACCCGCGCGCCAGCCGCACGGTGCCGTTCGCCTCGAAGGCGACGGGCGTTCCGCTGGCGAAGGTCGCCGCGCGCATCATGGCGGGGGAGAAGCTGGCCGACTTAGGGATGCCGCCCGACGACCGCCGGCTCGAGCATTTCAGCGTGAAGGAAGCCGTCATGCCCTTCGGCCGCTTCCCCGGCGCCGACACGGTGCTCGGCCCCGAGATGAAGTCCACCGGCGAGGTCATGGGCATCGCGCGCAACTTCCCGGCGGCGTTCGCGAAGACGCAGCTGGCCATCAGCTACGCGCTGCCCGAGGGCGGCACGGTGTTCGTCAGCGTGTGCGACCGCGACAAGCGCGCCATCGTGCCCATCGCTCGCGACATCGCGCGTCTGGGCTTTCGCATCGTGGCCACAGGCGGCACGGCCCGCACGTTGCGGGCGGCCGGCGTGGAGTGCGAGCAGGTGAGGAAGATCCACGAGGGCGAGGGCAACGTGCGCGACATGATCGCCGCCGGGGACATCTCGCTCATGATCAACACGCCGTTCGGCCACGCCACGCGCGCCGACGGCTACGAGCTGCGCCTCGAGGCCGTGAAGCACGGCGTGACCCACGTGACGAACCTCGCCGGCGCCCAGGCCATGGTGGCCGGCATGGAAGCCGCGCGCCTCGGCGGCCTCGCGGCCGTGGCCTTGCAGGACCTGCCCCAGTGGGAGCTTTCGCGCTGACGCGCCGCGTTCTGCGCGCATCGTCGCCCGGAAAACACGGAATCGCACCTGGAACCGTGTTTTCCGGGCGAAAAGGCGATGGCTTCCGATTTCCGATGCGCCTCCGGTTTGCTACACTGAAGGCGTTTCATCGTTTCGCATGATTCCCTGACGAGGGCAGCCGTACCAGGATCGAAAAGACGGCGCATAACCTACGAAAGGGGTCTTCTCATGGCATGGGTCGTTCTTATCGTATCGGGCGTCTTGGAAGCGGTGTGGGCCACGGCGCTCGGGCGCGCGGAGGGGTTCACCAGGCTAGCGCCTTCGATCGTGTTCCTGGTTGCGCTGGCGTTGAGCATGGTCGGCTTGTCCTACGCGGTCAAAACGCTGCCAACGGGCACCTCGTACGCCGTTTGGGTCGGCATCGGCGCCTCGCTCACGGTCGCCTACGGCATGCTCTCGGGAACAGAGCCCGTATCGGTGGCGAAAGTGCTGCTCATCATCGGCCTCATAGCTTGCGTCATCGGTCTCAAGCTCGTCCACGACGGCTCTTGATGCCGCTTGGAATTCAACGTGCGGAAACATAGAAGCGAGGGCGCATCGGCTGACGCGCCCTCGCTCGATCAGAATTCTCCCTCACGCCTTCGAGGACTTCGGCGGTCTGGCCGACCCTCGTTTGACGGCTATGTCGAGCGCGCCCAGCGCGTCGTAGGCTTCCCGCGCCGACGCTTCGACTCGATCGGCATCGAGGCCGCGCTCGTCGGGATGCAGCTCGACGCGTCTGTCGGCGACGGCGGACCATGCCTCGTACACTTTCTCGATGGGCGGCAGCTTCTCCACGGTGCTCCTTCGGTCGCGGCGTCATGTTCGGAAACAGCATGATATCAGATGGTAGAATGATCGCTTCGAATGCTGACGAACCGTCGAAGAAGGAGCGCCTGCAACGCTCTCGGCGGAGCTCGAAGAAGCCGGCTTCGAAAAGGCGGAGCTTGTCGGCGACGCGGCTGGCGCACCTCTCGACGAGGTGAGCCCGACGATCGCCGTAGTCGCGCGCAAGCCTGCGACCTGCGTGGACGGGCGATGACACGAATCGTGTCTTGCCGGAGCGATGCGGCTCAGCCATCTTGGGAGCCTGAAAGGGGGCGCGTCCCATGGATTTCGGAGAGAAGCTGAAAGCGCTGCGCACCGAGCGCGGCCTGACCCAGGAGCAGCTTGCCGCCAGGCTGTACGTGTCGCGCACGGCCGTGTCGAAGTGGGAGACGGGCGGCGGCTCGCCCAACCTCGACTCGCTGCAGGCCGTCGCGCGCCTGTTCGACGTGTCGGTGGACGACCTCCTGTCCGCCGACGACCTCATCGTGCTCGCCCGCGACGAGCGCCGCTCGACGGCGCGCAGCAGCGGCATGCTGTCGTTCGGTCTGCTCGACGTGCTGGCCGTCGTGTTCGCGTTCATTCCGCTATACGGCGTGGACGACGGCTCGTTCGTGCGCATGGCGAACCTGGCCGACTACGGCGCGTCCGTGGATTTCGGCGCGTCGTTCGCCGTCATGGCGGCGGCCGTCGTCTCGCTCATGTTCGTGGGTGCGGTGGAGATCTTGCTGGCAGCTGCGGGCTCGCGCCGCGCGGCCCGCATCGTCGCCCTCGTTGGGTTCGCGGTGCAGGCGCTGGCCGTCGTCCTGTTCGCCTCCACCATGCAGCCCTACGCCACAACGCTCATGTTCGCGCTGCTCCTGGCGAAGGTCGTCGTCGGCTACCGTATTCTGCGCTCGTAACCCCTGGTCGGCTGCGGAGGTCACGCACCGTGTCGCCCGTGCGACGCATCGTGGCTTGCCGCCGGGAGGCGCGCGTCGTTTCATTGAGGTTCGGACCCGCAAGGGATCCGCAGCATCCGTGAGGCGAAAGGACGGTTCGATGGAAACAACCCTGATGGCCGCGTGGCTGAACGACGCGTTCGCCGCGTTCGATGCGACGATCTTGGGGGGCGCTGCATGCGCTCGCAGAATGCGGGGGCTTCGCGCTCACGCCCCTGTTCGAGGCGGTGAGCTTCGTAGGCGAGAAGGGCGCATGCTTCTTCGCGCTGGCCTTCGTGCTTATGGTGTTCAAACGCACGCGACGTGCCGGGACGGTCATGTTCGTCGCCATCTGCCTGGGCGCGCTCGCCACGAACATCGTGCTCAAGGACTTCGTCACGCGGCCGCGGCCGTTCGAGTCGTCCGCGCTCTTCCTCGACTGGTGGCGCTTCGCCGGCGCCGCGTTCGAGGACGGGTTCTCGTTCCCCTCCGGACACATGACCGCGGCCTCGGCGGCGATGGCGGCGCTCATGCTGGCGTATCGGAATTGGAAGACAGTGCTGGGCGGCTCGATCGTCATGCTGGTCATGGGCGCTGCCCGCTGCTATCTCGTCGCGCACTATCCCACCGACGTGCTGACCGGCCTTCTCGTGGGCGCGCTCGCGGCCGTCGCGGCGCAGCTGCTCGTGTCGTTCGCGTTCCGCCGGTACGGGGAGCGCCGATTCGCGCGGCCTCGCCACGCCTGTGCTCCCGTGCGACGCAGGCGGTAGGTCCCGCCGTTCGCTCCCTCCGTCGTCCCGGCGTGCACATTCCCTGCATTTTGGCTTGTCAGCCGCATGAAGCGCGCGCAGATGATACAATCGTCGGCCGAGAGACGAAAACGCGCGCCGCGCTCGCACGGGCGGCGGCGAAAAGTGAAAGGACGAATGTGGCACTCGTCAACGAGCGGGCCCGCATCCTCGCCAATGAGGAAGTCGGCCCGAACCTCTACCTCATGGAACTCGCGGCCTCGCATATCGCGGCGAGCATCGAGCCGGGGCAGTTCGTGCACATGAAGGTGCCGAGCATGGAGGCGCACATCCTGCGCCGCCCGTTCTCGGTGTACGCGCGCGATGCGGCGGCCGGCACGCTCGAGGTGCTCTACCAATCGGTGGGCTTCGGCACCGACCATATGACGCGCATCGAGCCCGAGCGAGCCGAGCACCTCTCCGGCGCCGAGCTCATCGGGCCGGTGGGCCGCGGGTGGCAGCCTCCCGCGAACGCGCGTCGCGCCCTCCTCGTGGGCGGCGGCGTGGGTGCTGCGCCGCTTTTCATGCTGTGCGAGAGTCTGATTAGCGCCGGCGTGCGCACTGACGTGGTGCTGGGCGCGCAGACCGAGGCGGCGCTCACGTGTCGCGGCCGCTACGAGGCGCTGCTGGACGAGCCGCCGCGCTGCGCCACCGACGACGGCAGCTTCGGACGCGAGGGCTTCTGCACCTCGCTCGTCGCCGAAGCGCTCGCCGAAGCTGCAGAAGCGGGGGAGCCGTACGACTATCTGGCCGTGTGCGGCCCCGAGCCCCTTATGAAGATCGTGGCCGGCATGGCCGCCGAGGCGGGCGTGCCCTGCGAGGTGTCCATGGAGAAGCGCATGGCCTGCGGCGTGGGAGCATGCCTGTCGTGCGTGGTGGATACGGTGGACGGCAAGCAGCGGGCCTGCGTCGACGGCCCCGTGTTCGATGCGCGGAAGGTGGTATGGTAGATGGGCGATAGCTTCAACGCAACGCAACCTGTTCGGGCGGGCGGCGGGGACACCCCTCCAGTCGCTCGGACAGTCCTCGCTCGGTCGAACAGTCCGCAGGACTGTTCGATTCGCTGCGGAACTCGCTTGGTGGAGGGGTGTCCCCGCCGCCCTGTTCCGACTTCGGTGAACATGCGTGTGAATCTGGGCGGGTTGGAGATGAAGAACCCCGTGACGGTGGCGTCGGGCACGTTCGCCGCCGGGCGCGAGTACGGCGACTTCGTGGACGTCGCCGCGTTGGGGGCCGTCACGACGAAGGGCGTGTCGCTCAACGGCTGGGCGGGCAACGCCAGCCCCCGCATCGCCGAGACGCCTTCGGGCATGCTCAACTCCATCGGGCTTCAGAACCCCGGCGTGGCGCACTTGAAGGAATGCGATCTGCCGTGGCTGGCCGAGCGCGGCGCGACGGTCATCGTGAACGTGTCAGGCCACAGTTTCGACGAGTACGTGCAGGTGATCGAGGCGTTGGAAGACGCGCCGGTGGACGCGTACGAGGTGAACATCTCGTGCCCGAACGTGGACGCGGGCGGCATGACCATCGGCACGTGCACGGACAGCGTCGAGGCGGTCGTGTCCCGGTGCCGCGCCGCCACGAAGCGCCCGCTCATCGTGAAACTCACGCCGAACGTCACCGACGTGACCGAGATCGCGCGCGCCGCAGTGTCGGCCGGCGCCGACGCGCTGTCGCTCATCAACACGCTTCTGGGCATGGCCATCGATGCGGAGCGCCGCCGACCGCAGCTCGCGCGCGGCGTGGGCGGACTGTCGGGCCCGGCCGTCAAGCCTGTGGCGCTGCGCATGGTGTGGGAGGTTCACCAGGCCGTCGACGTGCCGCTGCTCGGCATGGGCGGCATCTCGTGCGCGACCGACGCGGTGGAGTTCATGCTGGCCGGGGCCACGGCGGTGGCCGTCGGCACCGCGAATTTCGTGAATCCGCACGCCACGGTTGAAATCATCGACGGAATGGCGCAGTATTGCGAAAGGCACGGCATCGAAGACGTGCAGCAACTGATAGGAGCTTTGGAATGGTGAGTTCGTTCGAAGAGGTTCCCGCGCGCGATCGCGTGATCGTGGCGCTCGACTGCGGCATCGAAGAGGCCTTCGACCTCGCGGACCAGCTGCAGGGCAAGGCGACGTGGATGAAGGTGGGAATGACGCTGTTCTACGCGAACGGCCCGGCCATCGTGTACGCGCTCAAGGAGCGCGGCTTCAAGGTGTTCCTCGACCTCAAGTTCCACGACATTCCGCACCAGGTGGAGGGCGCCGCGTACGCCGCGGCCGGCAGCGGGGCCGATATGCTGACCATGCACACGGTGGGCGGCGTCGACATGATGGCTGCGGCGCAGAAGGGCGCCGAGCGCGCAGCGTCCGAGTACGGTCACGATGCGCCGGCGACGCTGGGAATTACGGTTCTCACCAGCATGAACGATGCGGCTCTGGCCGAAACGGGCGTAAGCCGCGCCATGGCCGACCAGGTGGTCGTGCTGGCCGAGCAGGCCAAGCGCGCCGGCATCTCCGGCGTGGTGGCGTCTCCGAAGGAGGCTGCGCGTCTGCGCGAGATCCTGGGTCCGGACGCCTACATCGTCACGCCGGGCGTGCGCCCTGCGGGCAGCGATCGCGGCGATCAGAGCCGCGTGGCCACGCCTGCCCAGGCGTTCGCCAACGGTGCGTCGCACATCGTCATCGGGCGTCCCATCACGCAGGCGGCCGATCCGGCGGCTGCATTCGAGTCCATCGCGGCCGAGCTGTAGGCGCCCCGTCGAACTTGCGTGCGGTCTGGGAAAATGACGGTTGGGCGACGAATGGTCGACAAAGGAGCCAACTGCTTCTAGAATGTGTGACCACGCACTGAAATTTTTAGGATTTGTAGGAAAAGACAAGGTGAAGTGGGCGAATGCGTGATAGTATCACGGAATCGTTTTGGAACAGAAGGAGATAACACGATGGCTATTCCTCAACTCAGCCCTGAAGAGCGTCAGGCGGCTTTGGAAAAGGCGAAGGCGGCTCGCATCAAGCGCGCCGAGGTTCGCGATGACCTGAAGTCCGGCAAGCTCACGCTCGAGAAGGTTCTTGAAATGAAGAACGATCCGGTCGTGGGCCGTATGAAGGTTTCCACCCTCATCGAGACGCTTCCCGGCTACGGCAAGGCCAAGGCTGAGAAGATCATGAAGGAGCTCCAGATTGCCGAGAGCCGCCGTCTGCGCGGTCTGGGCGAGCGTCAGCAGACCGCCCTGCTGGAGCGCTTGGGCTAACCGCACCTATGCGCCACGGCAATCTGTTCGTCATCTCGGGGCCATCGGGTGCTGGCAAGGGCACGCTGGTGGCCCGTCTTTTGCGCGAGATCCCCGATGCTTGGGTGTCCATGTCGGTTACCACGCGCAAGCCGCGCGAGGGAGAAGTGGATGGCGTCCACTACCGCTTCGCGTCCCCTGAGGAATTCCAGGAGCTCGTCGACGAGGACGGCCTGCTGGAATGGGCGACGTACGGCGGCAACTGCTACGGCACGCCCCGCGCTACCGTCGAGGAGCACATCGCGTGCGGCGATCAGGTTATCCTGGAAATCGACGTTCAGGGAGGATTCCAGGTGCGCGACAAGTTCCCTTCGGCGCATCTCGTCTTCATCGAGCCGCCGTCGCTTGACGTGCTGGAAGCGCGCCTTCGCGGCCGCGGAACAGAGACGGAGGAGGCCATCGCCACGCGGATGGAGACGGCGCGGGTGGAGCTTTCCCGTAAAATGGAGTATGATATACGGCTGGTAAACGACGATTTGGACGAAGCTGTCCGCGCATTAGCGGGCTACGTCAACGAACAAGCCGAGAAAATACGAGGTTAACACGCATATGAGCATTATCGAACCGAAGATCGACGTCCTGTTGAACGAGACCGACAACGATCGTTTCCTGCTGTGCGCGCTCGCTTCCAAGCGCGCGCACGACATCAACGACATGATGCGCGGCCAGCGCGACCGCGCCATCCAGCTGCAGACGGCGGTCGAGATCGCGCGCGCGGCCGACAAGAAGCCGCTGTCGCTGGCTTTCAACGAAATCGCCCGCGGCGAAGTGTCGTACGATCCCAACTCCATCGACGTCAACTACCACTAAGAGATTCCGTCGGCCTACGGCCGACGGAACTGCTCGACGCTGCGAAGCCCCGAGGCACCGCGCCTTGCCGCTCCAAGCCCTCGTCGCGTACGGAAGTACGCTTCCTCGGGCTTTCGCGGCATTGCAAGGCGCCTCGGGGCTTCTCGCTGACGTGCTGCGCCAACCTGCGTGTTCGTTTCGCGCTACGCGCGATCTCTCTGCATCGAAGGATATCCATGACTGAATTCCAACGCATCTGCTTGGTCCATTACCACGAGATCGGGCTCAAGGGGCACAATCGATCGACGTTCGAGATGAGGTTGCTCAAGAACCTCGAAGCGCTGCTGAAGCCTTTCCCCGTGGTCGTTATCCATCGCATCGCGGGCCGTTTGTGCGTGTTCTTGCGTGAGGGCACCGATTGGACCACCGCGAAGGAGGCGGCCGACGTCATCGGCAAGGTGCCGGGCGTAGCGCGCGTGTCGTGCGGTTTCAAGTGCGAGCGCGACCTCGACGAGATGACGGAGGCGGCGCTCGCGGCGATGGCCGAGGCGGGCGAGTTCGACACGTTCAAGGTGGCGGCGCGGCGCAACCACACCGATTTCGTCACGGGTTCGATGGACATGAACCAGATCATCGGCTCGGCGCTGTGCGCCGCGCACCCCGAGAAGTCCGTTAAGATGAAGAAGCCCGACGTTACGGTGGGCGTCGAGGTGGTGCAGAACGCGGCGTACGTGTACGCGCGCTCGCTGCCGGGCGTGGGAGGGCTGCCGGTGGGCAGTTCGGGCCTGGTCGTGAGCCTGCTGTCGTCGGGCATCGACTCGCCGGTGGCGACGTGGAAGCTCGCGCGGCGCGGCGCGGTGTGCATAGGCGTGCACTTCTCCGGACGACCTCAAACATCCGATGCCAGCGAGTACCTCGTGGACGACATCGCGCAGGTGCTGGAGCGCACGGGCTGCATCGCTCGCGTGTACGCGGTGCCGTTCGGCGACTACCAGCGCGAGATCGCGCTGACCGTGCCGCCCGAGCTGCGCGTCATCATGTACCGTCGTCTCATGTTCAAGGTGGCTGAGGAGATCGCACGCCGCGAGCGCGCGGGAGCGCTGGTGACGGGAGAGAGCCTGGGTCAGGTTGCCTCGCAGACGCTCGACAACATCCGCTGCACTGACGCGGCGGTTGACCTGCCCGTCTTTCGTCCGCTCATCGGCACCGACAAGCTGGAGATCATCGCCGAAGCCGAGCGTTTGGGCTCGTTCGAGATCTCGTCGCAGGATGCGCCCGACTGCTGCACGCTGTTCATGCCGCGCAGTCCGGAGACGCATGCGAAGCTGCCCGTGGTGTTGGAAGCCGAGGCCGCGCTGCCCATCGAGCGCTGGGTACCCGAGATCGCCGACGCCGCAGAGGTTCGCGACTACGCCTGCCCCGCCTACAAGCCGAAGAAGAAACGCGCTTCCTGAGCGCGGCCGGTTGCAGAAGCTCGCAAAAGCGGCGTCCCCGGGAAATACCTCGGGGGCGCCGCTTTCTCTTGCCCCGTTTCGTCGTCCCGAGCGAACGCAGCTCTCGCCCTGTCATCCTGAGCGAGCGCGAGCATTCGACAGTCCAGCGGACTGTCGAACTCCCGAGCACGCGAAGCGAGCCCAGGGAGGCCCCGCGCAGCGCGGAGTCGAAGGATCCCGTGCGGCATCAGCTGGAAGCGCCGCGGCTGGCACCGCACGGAATCCTTCGACTCCGCGCTGCGCGCTCTGCTCAGGATGACGACCTGCGGTGCCCCGATCAGGATGACGGGCCCAGCGCAGCTTGTATTCGAGCTGACGAGAAGCGGGGTACTCCTCGCGCGTGATATGCGCGTGGGATTCGTTGGCGCGGCAGGTGGAAACCGCGCTGGATCGGCATCGACGGCGCGTGGAATCGGCGTTGGAAACGCGTGGAAGGTGCGCTGGAAAACGCGGCGCGTTTCGCTGGATCTGCGCCATCGGCGCGTGAGTCGGGGTCGCTATCATGGAAGGAGAGGAATCGGCGACGGGCGAGGGGGCGGCATGGGGTTTGCAGAGCGGGCGGAGTCGTGGCGGGCGAAGGCGCACCTGACCGGCGTGCGCCTGCCGGTGCTCGTGGGCGTGACGGCGCTCGCGGCCATCGTGCTCATCGCGGCGGGAGGAGCGCTGGTCAAGGCCGGAACGTCGGACGGCTTCTCGCTCTCTCGCGACGACGGCGCGGCGACTTCCGACGGTACCGACGAGGACGGCGCCGCTTCCGTGGAGGCGCGAACCGTCTTCGTGCACGTGGGAGGCGCCGTGGTCGAACCGGGGGTGCGAGAGCTGGCGGAGGGCGCGCGGGTGCAGGACGCGGTGGACGCGGCCGGAGGGTTCGCCGACGGAGCCGCCCGCGACGCGCTCAACCTGGCACGCGTGCTCGCGGACGGCGAGCAGATCGTCGTGCCGTCGCAGGAGGAGGCTGTCTTGGAGCCGGGCGCGGCCGTGGACGGCGGCGATGCGGGCTCCAGGGCGGCTGCTTCGCCGACGGGCGGCAAGATCGACCTCAATCGGGCGACGGCGGCCGAGCTCGATGCGCTGCCTGGCGTGGGGCCGTCCACGGCGGAGAAGATCGTGGCCGACCGTGAGGCGAACGGCCCCTTCCGCACGGTGGAGGATCTCAAGCGCGTGTCCGGCATCGGGGACAAGAAGTTCGCCGATCTGGCCGATCTCGTATGCGTGGGATGAGGGGCGCTGCGCGGGGCAAACCGGTCGCGCTTCCTCCGCGCCCGGCGCTGCCGCCTGTGCTGGCCTGCGCGCTTTCGCTGTGGGCATCGTGCGCGGCGGTGCTGGCCGCATCCGGATCCTGGGATGCCGGCGCATGCCTCGCCGTCGGCGCGGCCGGCATCGTCGCGAGCGTCGCATGCGCTTTCGCGCTATGGCGGCTGCCGGTGCCGATCGCGTGGGCCGCGCTGCTGGGAGCCGCGCTCGGCATCGCGCTCGCAGGCGGGTGCGCGGCCGCGCAGCACGAGGCGCAGCTGCAAGGCGACGGCCTTTCGGGACGCTGGCGATTCGAAGTCGCAGCCGACGGTTCGCAGGGCCCTTATGGCGCAACGTGCTTCGCGCGCGCGAACCTTCCCGACATCGGAGCCGTTACGGTGCGGCTTAGGTTCGAGGAAGGCGAGGACCCTCCGCGTTACGGCGACGTGCTGGAGGCCGACGCGACGCTCTCCGCGCCGGGCGGGTCGTCGGCGGCATACTGCTGGCGGCAGGGCGCGGTGCTCGAAGGCACGGCGCGCCGAGTCGTGAGCTGCGAGCGTGCCGACGCCCTCGGTATCTTGACAGGGCTTCGCAATCGCGCGATCGACCTGATCGCCGATGAGGGGACCGACGACGGGGCCGCGGTGCTCGCCGCGCTCGTGTGCGGATGGCGCGGCGCCCTCGAGGTAGGTGACGCGTACGCCGCCTACCAGACCAGCGGGCTTGCGCATCTCGTGGCGGTGTCGGGGGCGCACCTGTCCATCGTCGCCGGCTGCGCAGCCGCGCTCTTGCGTGCGCTGCGCGTTCCCCGGCGCGCCGGAGCCGTCCTGCAGGCGTCGTTTCTGCTGGGCTTCCTCGTGCTGGCGGCCGCGCCCTCGTCGGCCGTGCGCGCGGCCGTCATGGCGTTCGCCGGCATGTTCGCGTTCACGGCGCGGCGGCGGCCGGCGGCGCTCAGCGCGCTGGCCGTATGCATGATCGGCTGCATCGCGCTCGATCCGCGCACGGCGCTGGCGGTCTCGTTCGCGCTGTCGGCGCTCTCGACGCTCGGCATCGTACTGTTCGCAGGGCTTTTCCAGGCGTGGATCGCGCAGTGCTTCCAGCGCGCTCCGCGCCTGGCGCGCGAGGCGCTCTCGCTTACCGCCGCTTCGAGCCTTGCGGCCGCGCCGCTCGCCGCATCGCTGTTCTCGCAGGTGCCGGTTGTGGCGCCGCTGGCCAACGTAGCGGCCGCGCCGCTGTTTCCCGTAGTCTGCGCCGGCGGGTTCGCGGCGGTGCTGGCATCCTTGGCCGTTCCTGCCGTCGCGCCGGCGTTGATCGGATTCGCGTCGATGGGCACAGGCGCCCTCACTGCCGTCGTGCGCGCGCTCGCGAGCGTCCCCTACGCGAGCCTGCCTGCGAGCGTGCCCCTCGCCGGGGCGCTTCTGGCGTCGGCGGCATGCGCGGCGGCGCTGTGGCTGGCGTGGCCGCGTCCGAGCCGTCGTCGCGCGTTCGGTCTGGTCGCGGCGGCGGCGTGCGTCATGATCGGGACGGTCGTCGTCGCCCCGCGCCTTTCGGGCGACGAGATCGTCATGCTGGACGTGGGGCAGGGCGACGCGTTCCTGGTGCGGAGCCGGGGGACGGCCGTCCTGATCGACACCGGCAACCAGGACAGGATGCTGCGCGAGGCGCTCGCACGGCATGGAGCGTACCGCCTCGACGCGGTGGTGATCACCCACGGCGACGACGACCATAAAGGATCGCTCGCCTCGCTTGCGGGCGTCGTGGACGTGCGACGCGTGCTCGTCGCCCAGGACGCGCTCTCGTGCGGCTGCGAAGCGTGCGTCTCGCTCGTCGCCGACGCGCGCAAGCTCGCGGGCGACGGGGGAGTCGTCGGGCTTCGGCAGGGAGATGCGCTTCAGGTGGGCTCCTTCGACTTGCAGACAGTGTGGCCCGAGCGGTTCTCCGACGAAGGGGGCAACGCCGACAGCCTGTGCCTTGTCGCCGATGCGGACATCGACGGCGACGGCGCATCCGAGTGGCGTGCGCTTTTCACGGGAGACGCCGAGCGCGACCAGCTGCGCGCGCTCATCGACGAAGGGCTTGTGGACTCCGTCGACCTCTACAAGGTGGGCCATCACGGATCCAAGAACGCCCTCGACGACGAGGAGGCCGCCGTCCTTTCTCCTCGCATCGCGTTGGTCAGCGCAGGGGCGCGCAACCGCTACGGCCATCCGGCGCAGGACACGCTCGATCGGCTCGAGGCCGCGGGCGCACGCGTCTTCCGCACCGACGAGCAGGGAGATGTTTCGTGCAAATTGACCGCCGACCGGATCGAGGTGGATACCCTGCGTTAGAATGAACGGCATGGCTACTCAAAAGAAACAAGAAGCTCCGCTGCTGCCCGTCTACCTTATCGTAGGCGAGGACGCGCTCAAGCGCGACACCGTGATGAAGCGCCTACGCGCGCGCCTGTCCTCGATGGGCGATCTGTCGTTCAACGCCGACGAGTTCGACGGCGAGACGGCGCAGGGCGGAGACATCGTCACGGCCTGCAACACCGTGCCGTTCGCGAGCCCCGTGCGTCTCGTAGAGGTGCGCGCGGTCGACAAGCTGAAGAAAGCCGATGCCGAACAGCTCGTGAGCTATCTCGGTTCGCCGAACGGCTCCACGGTGCTCGCGCTCGTCGCCGAGAAGCTGGCGAAGAACACGCGCCTGTACAAGGCCGTGGCCGCCTGCGGCAAGACGGCGGTTATCGATTGCGCACCGCTCAAGCGCTACGAGCTGCCCCGAACGGTGCGCTCGATGGCCGTGACCCACGGCGTCACGCTCACCGAGGGCGCAGCCGTCAAGCTCGTCGACCTCGTCGGCGAGGACACGGTGCATCTCGACAGCGAGCTCAAAAAGATCGCGCTCGCGCATCGCGGCACCGACGCGGTGAACGAGCACGAGATCGTCGACATGGTCAGCCGCACCGCCGAGGTGAAGCCTTGGGAGTTCGTCGACGCCTTTGCGGCGCGAGACGTGCGCAAGTGCCTGCTGTACCTGGGTCGTATGGATTCCGTGTCGCCCCACGCGCTGCTGGCCATGTGCACGACGCGTCTGCGCGAGCTTGTCTGCGCGCGCTCGATGGCCGATCGCGGCAATCCCCGCGGCGTGGCCGCGGCGCTCAAAGCGCCCGACTGGCGCGTGAAGAACCATGTCAACTGGGCCCGCGGCTTCACTGCCGCCGAACTGCGGCGCGCCATCATCTCTTCGCGTGACACCGAGCGCGCGATGAAGAGCGGCGCCGATCCCAGGAGCGCTTTCCTGGACTGGGTGCTGGCGGTGACGGCGAGGCGCTAGCGTTTCAGGTTGTCGTCAAAAATGCAAGCAGAACGCTCGCTCGGGATGACAGCGGGGACAATCCGCGGTTTCCGCTCAGGATAACAGCCCTCTAACGCGAAGGAGCCCCGGATTTCCGGGGCTCCTTCGCTCTTGATATGCGGACGGATCGCAGGGCGAGTGCCGTATGCGCATGGATCGTTATTCGGCGGCAGCTTCCTCGGCGCCTTCGGCAGCCTCGGCCTTGGCGGCCTCTTCGGCTTCCTTGGCCTTGCGCTTCTGAGCGGCGGCCTCTTCCTTGAGCTGCTTCTCGCGGCGCTTGGCCTTCTCTTCGGAAGCGGCCTTCATCTCGGCGAGACGGGCGGCCTTGCGCTCGGCCTTCTTGGAGCCGGTCTTCTGCTCCTTCTTGGCCGGCTTCACGTAGGCGGCGCGATCGGCGTCGGTGGCAACCGTGTTGGCCAGGGCCATGATGCCGCTCTTGCGGTTCGCAGCCTGGTTCTTGTGGATGACGCCCTTCGAGGCGGCCTTGTCCATCAGGCGGCACGCGGCGCACGCGGCGGCGTAGGCCTCGGCGCCGTTGCCGGCGGCGACGGCGTCCTTCATGCGACGGGTCGCGGTCTTGAGCTCGCTTTTGACCGCGCGGTTGCGCATGCGGGACTTCTCGTTGGTGATGATGCGCTTCTTCTGGCTTTTGATGTTCGCCATGGGTGATGTTCCTCCAATTTGCAAAACCTGTCTGATACCGTGCGTTTCCGGCGATGCGGAGCGTTTGGCGATCTCGAGAGTCGCAACTGCACGGTGACGACAGCCTCGCATGCGATCCCCTTCGGGGGAACCATGGCGCGCCCGCGCAGGCGGGCAGCCTCGATGCATGGTGAAACAGGCGGGATTTCTCTGTTTCGCGGACCAATCGGTCACCGGCACGTACGAATCTTGAAGCGCAGCCACGTCTGCAGATCGGCGATGAAACCATCGCGCGAACGTATTTGCCGGATACACAATGCGATAGAATAGCAAACGTTGAGCGCTTTTTCACGCACAAATGCAAAATCGCGCACGTTTCTCCATCAACCTGGGAAAAGGAGCCTTCCATGCACCGTTGCGACTTTCGCTTGCCCGTCCGCGTACTGGCCGCCGCCGCGCTGCCCCTCATGGGCGCTGTGACCCTCGCAGGATGCTCCGGCGCGTCCCAGCATCAGGTGATCGACCGGAACGTCGCCTGCTCCTCATGCCATTCCGACGAGAAGCCCGTCTACGAAGGAGCGACGGTGCCCTCGGAAACCGTTGAGAGCGGGTCGCGGGTGCAGGTCAAGACATCGGGAGCCGCGGTTGCCGTCGTCGCGCGACCCGTGTTCACTGCCGAGGACGGCTCGGGTTTCGTGCCTGTGATCGATTCGTCCGTCGCCTTGGACGGGGGAGAGGCGGTCGTGGAGCTGGAGGACGGCCTCTGGGCGCTGTGCCTGGACGAGGGCGACAAGGCTCGCGCCAAGCTCGTGCGCGTCGATTCCGCGAGCGATGCGACCGCTGTCGTGGAACTGTAGCGCGCGAACCCTGTCCGCAGCGCGCGAATAGGGTAGAATAGGCTCCGTTTTCCCGAAGCGCCCGCATGCGTGCGAGCGCGCGTCATTTGAAAGACAGGCTATGACCACCGATCCGAACTTCATCCGCAACTTCTCCATCATCGCGCACATCGACCATGGCAAGTCGACGCTGTCCGACCGCGTCCTCGAGCTCACGGGCACGGTGGCCAGCCGCGACATGCAGGCCCAGCTGCTCGACAGCATGGACATCGAGCGCGAGCGCGGCATCACCATCAAAAGCCAGGCCGTGCGCGTGGACTACACGGCCGACGACGGCCAGACCTACCAGTTCAACCTCATCGATACGCCCGGCCACGTCGACTTCACCTACGAGGTGAGCCGAAGCCTCGCCGCGTGCGAGGGCGCCGTGCTCGTGGTGGACGCCACCCAGGGCGTGGAGGCGCAGACCGTGGCCAACGCCATGATGGCCATGAACGCGAACCTCGACATCATCCCGCTCATCAACAAGATAGACCTTCCCGCGGCCGAGCCCGACCGCGTGCGCGAGGAGATCGAGGAGGGCCTGGCCATCCCCGCCGACGATGCGGTGCTCGCGTCCGGCAAAACGGGCGAGGGCGTGCACGATCTGCTGGAGGCCGTGGTGTACAACATTCCCGCGCCCGTCGGGGACGCCGACGCCCCCTTGCGCGCGCTCATCTTCGATTCGTACTTCGATCCGTACCGCGGCGTGGTGGCGCTCGTGCGCGTGGTGGACGGCGCCGTGAAGAAGGGCGACAGGGTGCTCATGATGGCCACCGGCACCGAGGTGCTGGTGGAAGAGGTGGGAGCGCGCCGCCCGGCCGAGACGCCGCTACCGGAGCTGTCGGTGGGCGAGGTGGGCTACCTGGTCACCGGCCTGAAGGACGTGCGCCAGGTGAAGGTGGGCGATACCATCACCGCCGTGCGCGGCGGCGTGGATGAGCCGCTGCCGGGATACCGCGACGCCAAGCCCATGGTGTACACGGGCCTGTTCCCCCTCGACGGCGACCAGTACGAGCCTCTGAAGGAGGCGCTGGAGAAGCTGTCGCTCAACGACCCGGCGCTGGCCTGGGAGCCGGAGAAGTCGCACGCGCTGGGCTTCGGCTTCCGCGTGGGCTTCTTGGGCCTGCTGCACATGGAAGTCATCAAGGAACGCCTCGAGCGCGAGTTCGGCCTCGACCTTCTGGCAACGGCGCCCAGCGTGGAGTACCACGTGTACCGCCAGGGCGGCGAGATGATCTCGCTGCACTCGCCCCAGGAGATGCCCGACCCCGGCGAGATCGAGCGCATCGAGGAACCCTATCTCAAGGCGAAGATCCTCATTCCGCCCGACTACGTGGGCGCGGTCATGGAGCTGACCACGGCACGGCGCGGCACCTTCGTCACCATGAACTATCTGTCTCCCACGACGGTGGAGATGCTGTGGGAGATCCCGTTGTCGGAGCTTATCATGGACTATTTCGATAAGCTTAAGTCGAACACGAAGGGCTACGCCTCGCTCGACTACGACTTCGACGACTACAAGCCCTCGAAGCTGGTGAAGCTGGACATACTGCTTTCGGGCAAGCCCATCGACGCGCTGTCGTTCATCGTGCACAAGGACAAGGCGTACGATCGCGGACGCGTGCTGACGGAGAAACTCAAGGAGATCATTCCGCGCCAGATGTTCGAGGTGCCCATCCAGGCAGCCATCGGCGGGCGCGTGCTGGCGCGCGAGACGGTGAAGGCGAAGCGCAAGGACGTGCTGGCGAAGTGCTACGGCGGCGACATCAGCCGCAAGCGCAAGCTGCTGGAAAAGCAGAAGGCCGGCAAGAAGCGCATGAAGAACATCGGCAACGTGGAAGTTCCGCAGGAGGCGTTCATGGCCATCCTGAAGGTGGACGACTGATGCAGATAGGTTGAGAGCATGGCACGCAAAGACGATTTCGATTGGCTGGACGACCCGTTCGACGAGAAGAAGGCCGCGAAGGACGAGATGCGCGCCGCCACGTCGGGCGGCACCAAGCTCGCGCTGGGCTGCGGCTGTTTGATCGCCGTCGTGGGCATCGTCGTGCTGCTGGGGTTCGTCTTGGTCAACATGGCCGAGATCATGGCTTCGTAGCGCCATGGAGGATATGCACGCGTTCTTCCGGAGCCGCCGTCTGCTGCTCGCCCCCATGGCGGGCGTGAGCGACGAGGCGTTCCGCACGCTCTGCCGCGAGCAGGGCGCCGACCTCACCTACACCGAGATGGTGTCGGCCAAGGGTCTTTCCTACGCGAACGAGAAGACGCGGCATCTGCTGCGCCTCGCGCCGGGGGAGGACCAGGTGGCCGTGCAGCTGTTCGGCCACGAGCCCGACACGATGGCCGCCCAAGCTGCGTGGATCGAGCGCGAGATGGGGCAGTCGCTGGCCTACCTCGACATCAACATGGGCTGTCCGGCCAGAAAGATCGTGTCGAAGGGCGACGGCTCGGCGCTCATGAAGGATCCGGCGCTGGCCGCCTCCATCGTGCGCGCGGTGCGCGCAGCGGTGAGCCGCCCCGTCACGGTGAAGTTCCGTCGAGGGTGGGCCGAGGGCGACGAAACCGCCCCCGAGTTCGCTCGGAGGATGGAGGACGCGGGCGCCTGCGCCATAGCCGTGCACGGGCGCTATGCCGAGCAGCTGTACCGCGGGCGCGCCGAGTGGGGGGCTATCGCGCGGGTGAAGGAGGCCGTGAGCGTGCCCGTCGTGGGCAACGGCGACGTGAGAAGCGGCGCCGACGCCGTGGCCATCACGGAGCGCACCGGCTGCGACGCCGTGATGATCGCGCGTGCCGCCGAGGGAAACCCTTGGCTGTTCGCCCAGGCCAAGGCTGCGCTTGCGGGTGAGCCGGAGCCTGACGGGCCAACCGTGGAGGAGCGCATCGCGCTCGCGCGCCGCCACGCGCGGCTGCTCAGCGCGCGTGAAGGCAGGAACATCGTGCGCATGCGCAAGCACGCCATGTGGTACCTGGCGGGCCTTCCCGGCGCCGCCGCCGCGCGCGGCAAGATCAACGGCTGCGTGTCCGTGGAGGATTTCGACGAAGTGTTCGACGAGCTGCTGGCGTGCGCGCGCGAGCATGCCGCCGCCCACGAGTGAGGGGAGGGACGCCCATGCCGCACGATCCGTACAAGGCGCTGTACCTGCATCTTCCGTTCTGCGTGAAGCGGTGCGCCTACTGCGACTTCGCCACGGCGGCCGTGCCCGCCGGCGCGCCCGAAATCGAAGCGTACGTGGAGGATCTCAGCCTTCAGATCCGCCGCAAGGCTAAGGAGGGCGAGCTGGGGGCGGTCGAGACGGTGTACCTCGGCGGCGGCACGCCCAGCCATGTGGGGCTGGCGGGCCTGTCGATGCTGCTGTACACGCTGTCGCTGTCGATGCACCTCACCGACGAGGTAGAATGCACGATGGAGGCGAATCCCGAGAGCCTCACCGAGCGTATGGTGCGCGACATCTGGGCGCTCGGCGTGAACCGTCTGTCCATCGGCGTGCAGAGCTTCGACGACGACGTTCTGCGCACGCTCGGCCGCGCGCATTCCTCCGATGACGCCCGCCGCGCCATCGAGGCGGCGCGCACCCGGTTCGAGAACGTGAGCGTCGATCTCATGTGCGGCATCCCCGGCCAGAGCGCGGAGAGCTTCGAGGCGAGCGCGCGCGAGGCCGTGCGCCTCGGCGCGACGCACGTGAGCGTGTACCCGCTCACCGTCGAGCCGCACACGCCCTTCGACGCCGCGGTGCTGGCGGGCGAGCTGGAGGAGCCCGACGACGACGTGGAGGCCGCGCACATGCAGATCGCCGCGCGCGTGCTGGATTCGGAGGGCTTCGAGCGCTACGAGGTGGCCAGCTACGCCCGCCCCGGCTTTGCATGCCGCCACAACATCGCGTACTGGACGGGCGTGCCCTACCTGGGTCTCGGCCGTTCGGCCGCCACGATGACGCAGAACGCGCAGCGTCGCATGCGGGTGAAGGACGGCCAGGTGACCGACGACCTCGACTCGCGCCAGATGGTCGCCGAGGACCTCATGCTGGGCATGCGCATGACCGCGGGCGTGTCCGACGAGCACGCCGCCCGCGCCGCGGAGTTGCTGCCCGAGGCGACGACGGTGCTGGCCGACTTGGAGCGGCAGGGGCTCGTCGAGCACGAAGGCGGCCGCTGGCGGCCCACCGAGCGCGGTTGGCTCTGCGGCAACGAGCTGTACGGCGCCCTGTTCGATCTGGCCGACTGACACGCGCGCTCCTTGTGCGTCTCCCGTCGAGTTTCTCCATAATTTCCGCCTGTTGTTAGCACTCTCGGCTTTCGGCTGCTAATATGATGCGTTACTATGGTTCAGGTAAGCCGACTGGCGAGAGAGGTAGGTGGAGGAGCGTGCTTTCGGATCGAAGGCAACGGGTGCTGAGCGCCCTCATCGAAGAATACGTCGCGCGCGCCCTACCCGTGGGGTCGCGCACGTTGACGGAGCGCTACCAGTTGGGCGTCAGCCCGGCCACGGTGCGCAACGAGCTGTCCGTCCTCGAGGACGGCGGCTACATCACGCAGCCGCACACGTCCGCCGGGCGCATTCCGACCGACTTCGGCTACCGTGCGTTCGTCGACAACCTGCTGGCGTCCGATCTTGCCGGCGACGACGAGCGCTACCGGCCTGTGGTGGACCAGCTGCGCCGCAGCGCAAGCGAGCTGGACGCGCTTCTGGAGCAGACGTCGTCGGCTCTCACGCGCCTTACCGACTGCCTGTCCATCGTGCTGGCTCCGTCGGTGCTGAACCTGCACATCAAGCAGCTGTCCCTCATCTCGCTGTCGCCGTACCGCGCCCTCGTGGTGTTGGTCACCGAGGACGGCCAGGTGTTCAACCGCCAGATGGACTTCGCCGAGGAGGTGTCGCCCGACGAGCTGGCGCGCGTGCAGCGCTTCCTCGCCGAGGTGATGGGCGGCAAGTCGCTGCAGGAGATCGAGGACGGCCTGGGCGAGGGCATGGCGGAGGCGTTCCGCGACCCGCTCGTGCGCATGGCGTTGGACGAGGTGCTGTCGTGCTTGCAGGAAGGCGACGCGTCGCGCACGCATCGCCTCGGCGTGAGCTCGCTTCTGACGAAGCCCGAGTTCAGCCAGTCCCAGGCGCTGCTGCCCGTCATGCAGGTGCTCGAGGACGACACGGTGCTGCTGCAGATCCTCGACGACGCCGCCCGGCAGGGCTCGGGCGCGCCCAGCGTGCGCATCGGGCGCGAGAACGACGCGGCCGCGCTAGCGGGCGTGTCGGTGGTGGCCAGCCGCTACGGGCGAGGCGCGTCGGCGGGGGTCGTCGCCGTGGTGGGTCCCACGCGCATGGATTATTCCAAGGTTATACAGGCGGTGCGCATCGCAAGCGCGGCGCTGGAGGACGTGTAAACGACATGGGAGGCGGCGCGTCCTGCGCCGTCTATGAGGAAAGGTAACGAGCGTACAATGGCGAAGGATCTGTACGAAGTTCTGGGCGTGTCCCGCGAGGCGACCGAAGACGAGATCAAGAAGGCGTTCCGTCGGCGCGCGCGCGAGCTTCACCCGGACGTGAACAAGGCGCCCGATGCCGAGGACCAGTTCAAAGAGCTGAACGAGGCCTACGACGTGCTGTCCGACGCGCAGAAGCGCAGCGCATACGATCGCTTCGGCACGGTTCCCGGCGCGGCCGGCGGCGGCAGCCCCTACGGAGGCGGCGGCTACGTCGACTTCGAGGACCTGTTCGGCGGCGGATTCGGCATGGGCGACATCTTCAGCTCCTTCTTCGGCGGGCAGGCCGCCGGCCGCGCGCCTATGCGCAAGGAAGGTCGTGACATGGGCGTGGGCCTGCGCCTGACGCTGGAGGAAGTGGCCGCGGGCGCCAAGAAGGAGATCGTGTACGATCGCCTGGCGCCGTGCCCCGACTGCGAAGGGTCGGGCCTCGGCCCCGACGGCCGCGAGATCACCTGCCCCGATTGCCACGGCCAAGGCCGCGTGGTCACCATCCAGCACACCTTCCTCGGCGACATGCAGACGGCCACCACGTGCAAGACCTGCGGCGGCACCGGCCACACCATCGAGAACCCGTGCCCCGAGTGCGAGGGGCAGGGCCGCGTGCCCGACCGCCAGCGCGTTACCGTCGAGGTGCCCGTGGGCATTCGCGACGCCCAGCAGCTGCGCCTGTCCGGTTTCGGCGAGGCCGGCATGCACGGCGCCCGCCCGGGCGACCTCATCGTTACGTGCCGCATCCAGCCGCACGAGTTCTTCGAGCGCGACGGCGACAACCTGCATGCGCGCGCGAACGTTTCCATCGTACAGGCCACCCTCGGCGCCGAGATCGAGATCGACGGCATCTTCGAGGACGAGAAGGTGCAGGTGCGCATTCCCGAAGGCTGCCAGAACGAGCAGGTGGTTCGCGTGAAGGGCTTCGGCATGCCGAAGTTCCGCAGCGAGTCGCGCGGCGACATGTACGTGCACGTGAACGTCGTGGTGCCCAAGAAGGTGACGAAGAAGCAGCGCGAGCTGCTGGAGAAGCTGGCCGAGGAGCTGGGCGAGGACGTGGCCGACGAGCGCACCCCGCTTCAGAAGCTCCGCGACGCGTTCAACTAGCGGGTCGCCATGTCCCTGCAGCATTTCTACCTGCACGACCAGGTGCTTGCCGACGAGGGGGCGCCGTCTTTCCCGCTGCGTTTGTCGCCGGACGACGCGAAGCACGCTCGCGTGCTGCGGCTTGCGCCGGGCGAGCATATCGCGGTGGTGGACGCCGCGCAGGACTACTTCGAGTGCGAGATCACCGCTTTCGACGATGCGGTCCCGGTGGTGCGCATCGCGCAGCGCCTCGACGACGAGGAGCGCCCCCTCGTGATGCTCGTGCAGGGCCTGGCCAAGGGCGACAAGATGGAGACGGTGATCCGACACGCCACCGAGCTGGGCGTTTCGGCGTTCGTTCCGATGTCGTGCGAGCGCTCCATCGTGAGGCTCGATGCGAAGAAGGCCGCGGCGAGGACGCAGCGATGGCGCGCCATCGCGAAGAGCGCGGCCATGCAGTCCGGCCAGCGCGCGTGTCCCGAGGTGGGCGAGCCGATGGCGCTGGCGGATGTGTGCGCCTTCTTGGCGCACGCCACCGCCGTGCTGGTGTGCTGGGAGGAGGCGCCGCTGGACGCGCGCATCGAGAAGGCGCTCGAGCGCGGCCTCCGGCTCGACCGCGCGCTTCCCGAGAACGCGCGCATCGCCGTGGTGGTGGGCCCCGAAGGGGGCCTTTCGCGAAGCGAGGCGGACGCGCTTCTGGCCTGCAACCCGCGTGCGTCGCTCGTGTCGCTGGGCTCGTCCATCCTGCGAACCGAGACGGCCGGCATCGTGGCTCCTGCGCTCGTCCTGCACGAGCTGGGCCGCATGATGCACGACGCGCGCGAAGCGCAGGAACGCACGTCCGCCCATGTCGAAAGCCGTCGCGAGGAAGCCGGGGACGCGTGCGAGGCAGGCGGGCAATCGTGAATTTCGCCGTCGTCAACCTGGGATGCAAGGTGAACCGCGTGGAGTCGGACGATGCGGCGGCGCGCCTCGCCCTGCGCGGTGTCGAGACGTCCGAAGCGTCCGCCGACCTCATCGTGGTGAACACGTGCACGGTCACGGGGGAGGCCGAGAAGAAGACCCGCAAGGCCGTGCGCCGCGCCCTGCGCGCGAACGACCATGCCCGCGTGCTGGTCACCGGCTGCGCCGCCGCCATCGACGCCGCGTTCTACGAGGCGCTCGACGAGCGCGTGAGCGTGGTGGGGAAGGCCCAGCTGGCGCAGGCCATCGATGTCCTGTTCGACGAGGCGCCCTTTTCTCCCGGCGAGGACGCGCCCCTCCATATCGGATCCGGCTTCCGCACGCGCGTGGGCGTGAAGGTGCAGGACGGCTGCGACAACGCGTGCACGTACTGCATCGTGCACGTGGCGCGCGGGCGCGCGACCAGCCGTCCGGCCGACGACGTCGTGCGCGAGTGCGCGTCCTATGCCCGCGCCGGCGCGCGGGAGATCGTGCTCACGGGTATAAACCTGGGGTCGTACTGCGACGGAGGACGGCGCGACCCCTCCGCGATCAGGCTGGCCGCTCTGCTGCGACGCCTGCTCGACGAGACGGCCGACCTGCACGCGCCCGGCGAGGCCCCGGCGCGCTTCCGCGTGTCCAGTATCGAGCCGCGCGATGTGGACGATGCGCTCATCGACCTTCTGGCTTCGGCGGACGGCCGCGTCTGCCGTCATCTGCACCTGCCGTTGCAGGCGGGAAGCTCGAAGGTGCTGCGCGAGATGGCGCGCCCCTACGACGCGGAGCGTTTCGTCGCGCTCGTGGAGCGGCTCTACCGCCGGATCCCGCAGCTGGCGCTGTCCACCGACATCATCGCCGGCTTCCCCGGCGAGACCGATGCCGAGTTCCAGGAGACGCTCGACGTGGCGCGCGCCTGCCGCTTCGCGAAGATCCACGCGTTCCCGTACTCGCCGCGCATCGGGACGCCCGCCGCCGAGCGCGCCGACCAAGTGCCGCCCGCCTTCAAGGAAGCCCGCGCCGCCATGCTGCGCGCGCTGGGCGACGAGCTGCGCGCATCCGAGCGCGCCCGCCGCGCCGGAACCGTCGAGCTCGCCTTGGTGGAGGAGGGCGGCGTCGCCATGACGGAGAGCTACTTCGAGGTGCCCGCCCCCGCCGGCGCCGCCCCGGGCGCGCTGGTCGAGGTGACGCTGTAGTCGGTCGCGCATCGCCCCCGAACCGGCGCGCCAAGAGCGGGCGAGCGGCCTGTTTGCGCGAAGGATCGCCATGGGCGCGCGATGCTCAGAACGGGCTGCGTCAATCTTGGTTTAACGGCGGGGCAGTCGTTTTCCGGCACGGGAAGCTCTTCACGGAGAGCGCGTATTGGAACAGGTCGCGTATGCTCACCCCGAGTCCTCGGGCAATTTCGGAGAGCGCGTCGATGTTCGGGTTTTCGTATCTGCCATGATGGCAGCCTCTCTTGTTTTCTGAACCCCTGCGGCTGCTGGCCCTTTCTTGAATGAGGCGATTCGAAATGCCTCTGTTTTCCGATAGGCTGTATACTAGTCAGAATAGCGATTTAAAACGGGAGGCGCGAATGGGCGACGACGAGGCGCGCGAGCGGGCGCGCAGGAGGCTCGAGGAGCGCAAGGCGCGCATGCGCGGGGAAGCGCCCACCGGCCGCGATACGCACGGCGTGCATGACGCGCGCGAGCCGATAAGCTCGGGTCGTCTCCGTTCGAGCCGTCCCGGAACGGGCAATCGGCACTCGTGGGAGGCGCACGGCTCGGAGCTCCTGTTCGCCTTCTCCGAGGCTGCGACGAACCTCGTGCGCGCCGTCGGTCTCAAGCGCCTCGCGATCGCGGCCGCCGCGATCGTGCTGGTCGTCGCGCTCGTCGCGGGCGTTCGCGGCTGCATGGCCGCCGGCGCTGCGACGCAGGCGCCGGACGAGGCTGACCGGGCTCCCGTCCAGCAGCAGCCGCAGCGCGACCCCGTCGACGAGGCCAAGCTCAAGGCCGTGCTCGGCGACGATTTGGCCGCCCAGCTCGTCCAAGCGGCTTCGGCGAGCGACGACGCGGCGTGGATCGCCGCCCATCCGGACGCCTACGCCATGGACGGCGACGCGGTGCAGTACAAGCTGCTCAAGCTGGCCGCCGTCGAGCCCGAGGCCGTGCCCTTCGTGCGCACGTTCCCCGACGCCTATCCGGCCGAGAGCGCCCTTGGCACGGACGATCCCGCCTCCGGCGAGGTGCCGCGTCTCTACCAGTGGGATCAGCGCTGGGGCTCCACCGTGTACAGCTCCACGACGTTCGCGCTGACGGGATGCTGCCCCACGTCGCTTTCCATGGTGTACCAGGGCCTCACCGGCAAGGGCGATCTGTCGCCTTACGATATGGGGAAACGCGCGAACGACGGCGGCTTTGAGACGGCGTTCGACGGCACCGACTCCTCGTTCCTCGTGAGCGAGGCAGCCTCGCTCGGCCTTTCCTGCGAGGCGCTCTCGGTCGATGCGGGCAGCGTGCGCGCGGCGCTCGAAGGCGGCGCCGTGCTCGTCTGCAACGTCGGCCCTGGAGACTTCACCGACAACGGCCACTTCTTCGTCGTCACCGGCATCGACGGCGACGGGAACCTGCGCATCAACGATCCGTACTCGGCCGAGCGCTCGAACAGAGCCTGGGACGTGGACACGGTGCTCGGCCAGACGAAGGCGCTGTGGGCCTACCGGCTGGCCTGAGGACGCGGGTGCGCGTGCGGGCAATGCGTCTTCGCCCGTAAAACACGGAAAACGACCCTGAGGCGTGTTTTCGGGGCGAAGATGCGAGGCGGGAGCGGCGCGGCCTCGAACCGCCTCGCCGTTCCCGGCAGATCTTGATCACCTGCACTATATTCCCTTGTCGGTTCGATGACATCGAAGCGCGCGCCGGCCGTGCGTGGTACAATGCCCCCATGACTGACCAAACCCAAATCACCCTCACGGCCCCCCGAAGCGTGAACATGGCGCTCATCGTCGGCCCTGCGGACGAGATCCTCCATGTCGTGCAGGATGCGTTCGCCTCGCGGATCACGGTTCGCGGCGACACGGTCGAGCTCGTCGGCGATCCGCTGGAGGTGCAGTCGCTCACGGCGCTGTTCTCGGATCTCATCAAGCTCGTGGAAGGCGGCGGCGAGCCTACGCTCGAGTACGTGCGGCACGCCATCGACCTGTTGCGCACGGCCGAGTTCAGCCCGCAGGCGCTGCGCGAGGACATCCTGCTCACGTACCGCGGCCGGGCCATCCGTCCGAAGACGGCGGGCCAGAAGCGCTACGTCGACGCCATCCGCGAGCATACCATCACGTTCGGCATCGGGCCCGCGGGCACCGGCAAGACGTACCTCGCCATGGCCATGGCCGTGGCTGCGCTCAAGCGCAAGGAGGTTGGCCGCATCATCCTCACGCGCCCCGTGGTGGAAGCGGGGGAGAGCCTGGGCTTTCTGCCCGGAACCCTCACCGAGAAGGTGGATCCCTACATCCGCCCGCTTTACGACGCGCTGTTCGACATGACCGACATGGAGCGCGCCACGCAGCTCGTCGAGAGCGGCGTCATCGAGATCGCCCCGCTCGCGTTCATGCGCGGGCGCACCCTGAACGACAGCTTCATCATCCTCGACGAGGCGCAGAACACCACGCCTGAGCAGATGAAGATGTTCCTCACGCGCCTGGGCTTCGGCTCGAAGATGGTGGTCACGGGCGACGTGACCCAGCTCGACCTGCCGCGCGGCGTCTCGGGCCTCAAAGGCGTGCGGGCCATCCTCGAGGACATCGACGATATCGCGTTCTGCGATTTCACCGGCAAGGACGTGGTTCGGCATTCCCTGGTGGCCGCCATCGTCTCGGCCTACGATCAGGCAAGCAGAAAGGCTTGAGGTATCATGGATATCCAGATCAACTACGACTACCGCAAAGAAGACCTCGAGAAGCTGCCGCTGCACGAGCTGACCCAGTTCGTGCTGGCGCGCGAGGACAAGCCCTTCAACACCGAGGTGTCCATCAGCTTCGTCACCGACGAGGCTATCGCCGAGCTCAACGAGCGCTACCGCCACAAGGAGGGCCCCACCGACGTGCTCTCCTTCGAGTGCGACGGCGTGGACGACGACCTGTCGGCCATGACGCTGGCGGAGGATCCCGTCTACGAACTGGGCGACGTGGTGATCGCCCCCGACGTGGCCAGCCGCCAGACGCGCGAGTTCGGCACCACGTTCGAGGAGGAGATCAGCTTGCTGCTCGTCCATGGCCTTCTGCACCTGTGCGGCTACGATCACATCGAAGATGACGAAGCCGAGGTCATGGAGAAGCGCGAGGCCGAGATCCTCGAAGCCTGGTCCAAGCGCTGAGATCGGGGGAGGGCTGGATTGCATGAACGCGACTGACGCCATGGGCGAAGGCGATCGCAAAGAGGGGAATCCGTCGCCGGAGGACGGTGCGGCGGACGGCGTGAGGTTCGTCCGCAACCGTGCTGACAAGGATTCGCGCGCCCGGTTCTCGCTCGGACGCGCGTTCTCGTGCGCATGGGAGGGCGTCGTCTACACTGCGCGCACGCAGCGCAACATGAAGATACATTTCGCGGTGGGCGCCGCGGCAGTGCTGCTCGGCGCCGCGCTCGGCATCGACGCGGCGTCGTGGGCGGCCATCGTCATCTGCATCGTGCTCGTGCTGGCCGCCGAATGCCTGAACACGGCCGTCGAATCGGTGGTCGACCTCGTGTCGCCCGACTACGCCGAGCTCGCCAAGCACGCGAAAGACTGCGCTGCCGGCGCAGTGCTCGTGTGCGCGCTGGGCGCGGTGGCGGTAGCCGCCGCCGTGTTCGTCCCGCGCCTTGCGGCGCTGTTCGTCTAACGCATCGGAAACATTGGAAGGCTTTTCATGGACAACATCTATCCCGCAGTCGGCGATTCGTTCAAGTCGGGGTTCGTCACGCTGGTCGGGCGCCCGAACGCGGGCAAGTCCACGCTGATCAACGCCATTATGGGCAAGAAGATCGCCATCACGTCGAACACGGCGCAGACTACGCGCCATCGCTTTCGCGCGGTGCTCACGCGCGAGGGCTTCCAGCTCATCCTCGTGGACACGCCGGGCCTGCACAAGCCGCACGACGCCCTCGGCGAGGAGCTGAACACGTCGGCGCTCAAGGCGCTCGAGGACGTGGACGTGGTCGCCTTCCTCGTGGACGCGTCGAAGCCGGTCGGCACGGGCGACGAGTGGGTGGCCGCTCAGCTCAAGCGCGCGCGCTCGAAGAAGATCCTCGTGCTGTCGAAGATCGACCTCGTGGACGGCGAGCAGCTGGACCGCCAGCGCTTCGCCGCAGCCCAGCTGGGCGATTGGGACGCCGTGGTGGAATTGTCGAGCCAGACGGGCGAGCATGTGCAGGATTTCGTCGACGAGGTGGTGGCGCTGCTGCCGCCGGGTCCGGCGTGGTTCCCGACCGATATGGAGACCGACCAGCCCATCGAGGTGGTGGTGGCCGAGTTCATCCGCGAGAAGATCCTGCGTTCGTTCCACGACGAGGTGCCCCATGCCATCGGCGTGCGCGTGGAGGAGATGGAGTACGATCGCAAGAAGGATCTCTACCGCATCTTCGCCATCGTGTACGTGGAGCGCGACAGCCAGAAGGGCATCATCATCGGGAAGAAGGGCGCGGCCATCAAGCAGATCGGCACCGAGGCGCGCCAGGACCTCGAGCAGCTGCTGGGCTGCCGCGTGTTCTTGGACCTGTCGGTGAAGGTGAAGAAGAACTGGCGCCGCGACGCGAACCAGATCCGCCGTTTCGGCTACGGCGAAGGGGCTTAAGGGCTTTGTCTGCCCGGCCGCCGGCGGCCGGAACGGCTCGGCGCTTATCGCCGATCGGCTGCGCCAACCTGGAAGCTCGCCTTTTTTCTGCAGGTATTGTCACGAAGCGTGCAAACGGGGCGTTGTCCGGCTGCGCTCGGCCCGTTTTCGGCTACAATCGTCGTATGTGCCATTTGCGCGAGGGAGTAAGCCAGCATGATCTGTCCGAACTGTCAATCTGAGAACAAAGACGGCGCGAAATTCTGCAACGATTGCGGATTTCCCCTGACCGGCCGTATGGCGGCCGTCGCCGCGGCGTCCACGAGCGATGCGACGCTGCGCTCGATCGCGGCTGACGACGGCCCCGAGGATGCGCAGGCCGGCGATTCCGATCCCGACTTCGAGGGCACGGCATCCGCCGTCGAACCCGAGTCCGCCGGGGAACCCGACGCTTCGGGCTCGCTCGATCGTTCGAGCATCCCCGCCATCGACGTGGCGGGCGTGAACGTCGACGAGAACGGCAACGCGTTCGACTTCGGCTCCATCGGAGACGACGAGGCCGCGCGCGCTGCCGACGATCTCACGCCGTTCGTGCCCCGTCGCCCCGACGAAGAGCCGATCTCCGGTCGCTCCGATTTCTCGGGCTTCGACGAATGCCTCGTCGATGCGGGCTACGTGCCCCCGAAGAAGTCGTGGGGGCCGGGCGATACCATGGAGATGCCGCGTATCGAGGGCCAGGCCGCGCCCAAGCAAAAGGAGTTCCGCGCACCTGATGCCAACCAGAAGAAGGGCGGCAAGGGCAAGATCGTGGCCATCGTGCTCGTATGTCTGCTGGCCGTCGGCGGGGCGGCCGCGGGCGTCACGTACTATCTGGAGCTATGGGGCGGCAAGATGCTGCCCGACGTCGTGGGCATGACCCAGTCCGACGCCGTCTACGTTTTGGAGTCCAAGGGCTTCGCCGTGCACGAGGAAAAGATCAAGTCCGACGACACCGAGGGCGTCGTGCTGCTGATGGATCCCGTCGCCGGCTCTCGCGAGGAGGAGGGCTCCGAAGTCACCATCCATGTTTCGGAGGCGCGCACGATCCCCGACGTCGCGGGCAAACAGCGCGACGAAGCGGCGGCTCTGCTCGAGAAGGACGGGTTCGAGAAGGTTTCCTTCGTGACCGAGAAGTCGAACGAGCGTGAAGGCCTCGTGCTGGGGATAGCCCCCGAAGCGGGGTCGAAGGCCGCTGCCGGCACTGAGATCACCGTTACCGTTGCCGTCCCCTTCACCGTGCCCGACGTGAAGGGCAAGACGTGGGACGAGGCTTCCAAGATGCTGACCGACGAAGGGTACGAACCGGTGGCGAGCTACGTCTACGACGACAGCGTGCCTGCCGGTACCGTGCTCGGTACGACGCCCGAAGCCGACGCGAAGGCCGACTCCGGCTCTACGGTCACCGTGTCGGTCGCCTTGTCGCGCGGCGCCGAGTTGGAGCAGGCGGCGCTGTCGTATCTCGGCGGTTTGCGCGATTCGGGCTCGACCGTCACGGTCGGCGGCACGGCCTATCTGGTGGAGTCGGTGGACGCCGTGAAGTACGAGGGGGGCGAGACCACGTCGTTCACCATCACGGGCAAGGCGGTGACCTCGCTCGACGGCGAGACCGTGTACGGCTCCTCCAAGCAGAAGAGCGGTGCCATCGTTTGGACGAGCGACAACGCCATCGCCAGCATCTCGTAGCGCGCGTGTCCCAGCCTACCTACGACGCGCGCGCCATCGTGCTGCGCAAGACGAAGCTCGGCGAGAGCGACCTCATCCTGACGCTGCTCGCCGAGGACGGCTCGCAGATGCGGGCCGTAGCGAAGGGCGCGCGCAAACCCGCCAGCTCGTTCGCGGCGCGCCTCGAGCTGTACTCGGTCGTCGACTTGCTCGTCGCGCGCGGGCGCAGCCTCGACATCGTGAAGGAGGCGCGGCTCGTCGAGAGCAACGAGCGTCTTCGCCGCGACATCGAGCACGCTGCCGGGGCAGCGCCCATGGCCGAACTGCTCGACCGCGTCACGCAGATGGGACTGGAGAACCCGCGGTTGTTCGCGCTCACGCGCACGGCGCTGTCCAGCCTGGGTCGGGTCGATCCCGCGCAGGTGCCGGCCGTGTGCGCGGCGCACTTGCTCAAGACGCTTGCGTTCGCGGGGTTGCGCCCCAGCCTCGATGCGTGCGTCTCCTGCGGGCGCGACGTGGAGGCGGTTCCCGAAAGCGGACTCATGGCGCTCTCGTACCAGGAGGGCGGGGCGGTATGCGCCGCATGCCGGTCGAGCGTGGAGACGGTGCTCGTCCCTGCCTCTACGGTCGCGTGGTGCCGGGCTCTGCTGAGCTCCACGTTCGCCGAGATCGAGATTCTCGAGGCGGATCCTTCCGCCGCGTTTTCCGTGCTGCGTTTCTGCCAGCAATGGGTGAGCGAGCACGTCGGGGCGAACTTGAAATCGTTGAACTTCCTGTTCACATGCGGATTGTTCTGAAAGACGCGGGCGGGACCCGCGAAGAGGAGGAGAGAGGCATGTACCGTTACACCCCGCGCGGCGTATGCTCGCGCGCGATCGATATCGACCTCGACGGCGACAAGGTGGCGCGTGTCGAGTTCGTCGGCGGCTGCGACGGCAATTTGAAGGCGGTGTCGAGGCTCATCGAGGGCATGACGGTGGAGGACGTCGCCGCGGCGCTTGAGGGCAACACGTGCGGTCGACGCGCAACTTCGTGCGCCGACCAGCTGGTGAAAGGGCTGCGCGAGGCGCGTCAAGCGGCCGTGTAGGCCCAGATCGCTCGGCATTGGCCGAGCACGGTGGCGAAGTCCCAAGCCTTTCCCGTGCGTTCGGGGCTGTTGGGGTCGCGCACGAGCAGGCGGCCCTGTTCGTCGATGCCTGCGAGCACGATGAAGTGGCCCGTGCTGGTGAAATCGCCCGGTCCCACGCTGCAAATGACGGGGGAGCCGGACAGGAGAGCGCGGCGAACGCTCTGCTCGTCTGCGGGCACTTCTTCGGCGACGAGGCCAAGCTCGGCCGCGCCTTCGGTCATGAACGTCCAGGCGGTGCCGTCGGGGGTCGCGCATCCGAGGCGCTCGGAGAACGCGCCCATGTCGGCCGGTGTCATGTCGGTGCGGCCGGTCAGCGCCACGTACGCCATGGCCATGCACGTAGGCCCGCAACCGGTGGTTCCGAAGTCGTCTTCTGCGTAGGTTCCGTCAGCCCATGCGGGATCGCGCTGGTACAGCGCGGGCACCTCGCCGGCCTGCCAAGCGCTTTTCGGCGTCGACTGCGGGCCTGCGGAGGGCGATCCGCTGGCCTGCGCGCCGTCGACGAGGCCCGTCAGGGTGCTCACCGCGTACCAACAGGCGCCTCCGAGGGCGATCAGCAGCGCCAGAACGACGGCGAGCTGCGGCAGCGATCGCGAAGGGATGCGCCGCACGTCGGATGCGGCGTGCGTGCGGCTTTCGGGAGCGCAAGCGCGGCGTATGGGCCGAGCGCGATAAACGGAGCGGTTCGGGCGAAGCCTTGCATCGAAGGAATTGGTGTACGGCACGGGGAGCCTCCTCGAAAGCGTTGGATACGGGGATAGCGAGGCGTCGTCCGGGACTGCGCCCCGGACGACCTCCGGCAGCGCTCGCGGCGCGCCGTCCTCGCCGTCAAGTATCCCTCGGGCGCGCCCCTCCCGTCCCAGAAGAAACGTCAACCGATTGCTTAAGTTTTCCTTAATCTTGCCTCGTCAGGGGCGTGATCGCGCACGGGGGCTTATACAATGGGAGAGACGGCGCGCCCGAGCGGGCGCGGACGGCCCGATGGGCCGCGGAGTGCGAGGAGGAACGCGTGGAATCGAAGATGCGCATCGCCGTATGCGACGACGAGCAGGCCATCGCCGATTTGGTGGGGCAGCTGCTTGTCGAGGCCGGGTTCGCCCCGACGGTGTTCTACGCAGCTCCCGATCTGCTGGCCTGTCAGGCGGACGATCCGTTCGACCTTGTCATCCTCGACATCATGATGCCCGGTATGGACGGGTTCGCGTGCTGTCGCGAGCTTCGGCGCACGAGCTCGGTTCCCATAATCTTCCTCACGGCGAAGGACGAGGAGGTCGACAAGGTGGTGGGCTTCGAGCTGGGTGCCGACGACTACGTGGTGAAGCCCTTCAAGCCGCGCGAGCTCGTGGCCCGCGTCCGCGCGCGCCTGCGCCGCGCTATCTCGAACGACGTCGCAAGGGAGGATGGGCCGGGTATGCTCGAATGCTGCGGCATCGCTCTCGACGAGAGCGCCTACACGGCCACGCTGCACGGCGAGGCGTTGAGCCTCACCCCGAAGGAGTTCGCCATCCTCGCCTGTCTCATGCGCGACCAGGGCCGGCCTGTGGCCTCGCGCGATCTGTTCGAGTCCGTCTGGGGCGAGATCGCCAACGCCCAGAGCAACAACACGGTGATGGTGCACATCCGGCATCTGCGCAAGAAGCTGGCTGCCGTCGACTCGTCCCAGGAGTTCGTCGAGACCGTCTGGGGCGTCGGTTACAAGCTGGGCTAAAAGGAGGAAGACATGGAGGAACCCGTACGCTCGCAGGCGCGGCTCGACCAGACGAAGCGGCTCTCGAACGCCATCCTGCGTCGCACGGTGGTGAACGTCGTGCTGTTCATCGTCGTGTACCTCGTGCTGTTCGCCGGCTTCATGACCACGCTCGGATCGGCCGTGTCGAACTTCGTCTACGAGCTGCTCGGCTACGACTACGCGCTGCACACCCTTGCGTCGAACCTGTTCCTGGTCTTGACGGCTATCGGCTTCGTCGCGGGTATCGTGCTCGTGGTGCGCTCGGGCATCAACCGGGCGCTGCGCTACTTCGACCTCTTGCTCGATTCGGTGTCCGACATCCTGGCCAAAAGCGACGGCCCGGTCATGCTGCCCGGCGAGCTTGCGCCCACCGCTATGGCGCTCAACACCATCAAGGCGACGTCCGAGCAGAACGAACGCGCTGCGAAGGCCGCCGAGGATCGCAAGAACGAGCTGGTGGTGTATCTGGCGCATGATATCAAGACGCCGCTCACCTCCATCATCGGCTATCTTACGCTGCTCGAGGAGTCTCCGGACCTGCCGCTCGAGGTGCGTGAGCGCTACACGGGCATCACGTTGGACAAGGCCTACCGGCTCGAGGAGCTGCTCGACGAGTTCTTCGAGATCACGCGCTACAACCTGCAGGCCATCCCCATCGAGCGTTCGCGCTTCGACGCCGCGCTGTTCGTGAACCAGGTGGTGGACGAGTTCTTCCCCCTGGCCGAGGGGCGGCGCCTGAACCTCGTGTACGAGGGCCCCGCCGAGCTGTCCGTGTTCGCCGACGCGGGGCGCGTGGCCCGCGTGCTGAACAACGTCATCAAGAACGCGGTGGCCTACGCCGACCCGGGCACGGACGTGAGGGTGCGCACGGGGCTCGTGACGGCCGTCGACGGCTTCGTGTGGTGGGAGCTCACGGTGAGCGACCAGGGACGCGAGCTGTCGCCGCAGCACCTCGAACGCATCTTCGAGAAGTTCTACCGCGCCGACGAGTCGCGCGGGTCGGCAGCGGGCGGCGCAGGGCTGGGGCTGGCCATCTCCCGTGAGATCGCCCGCGCCCACGGCGGCGACATCTACGCTTCGAGCGACGCGGGCCTCACGTCGTTCACCGTCTGGGTCCCCCAGGGACCCAGCGTGGCGCGCTCCTGACGGAGGCCTTCTGCAGCATGCGTCTGTCCTGATGGGGGCGCGGCTTCGAAGCGTCGGCGCTTTGTGCGGAACCTGTGGGCGCCCCGCGTCCCGCTTGCCGCGCACCGTGCTTGCCGTTACAATAGGCGGGCTGCGAAAACGCAGGCACGTTCCGCTTGGTCCGCATGTTCACCGCATGCCTACCCAGAGGGACGCGCATACGACGCGTGCAGGCCCGGGCCGGGCAGGCGCGCAGGAGGCGGCGTCCGACGAGGGCGCTGCGAACGAAAGGTGGAATAGCACATGGCCAGCAAACTCAGCATCAGCAAAGAGCGCACTGCCGAGCTCGTCAAGGAATTCGGCAAGGGCGAAGGCGATTCGGGCAGTCCCGAAGTGCAGGTGGCGATCCTCACCGAGCGCATCCGCAACCTCACCGAGCATCTCAAGGTGCACAAGAAGGACAACCACACTCGTCGAGGCCTCATGATGCTCCTCGGTAAGCGTCGCGGTCTTCTGAAGTACATCAAGAACCGCAACATCGAGGAGTACCGTACGCTCATCAAGCAGCTCGGCATCCGCGACACCATCTAGCGTATGAAAGCCCGCCTTGGCGGGCTTTTACATAGAGGCGGTCGGAAGCGCAAGGGCGCATCCGCTCGCGGCGGCGGGGGAACGGTAAGTACCCCGCGCCGAAGAAGCTGGGCGGCACTAGGGCCGTTCAGGTGAAGAGAAAGAAAGCAGCATATGGAAAAAATCGTCGAATCCTTCGAACTGTACGGGAAGCAGTACCGTTTGGAGACAGGCGAGCTCGCCAAGCAGGCGACCGGCTCGGTCGTCGTCACGCAGGGCGACACGACGGTGCTCGTTACGGCCGTCATCTCGAAGGAGGAGAAGGACTACGACTTCTTCCCCCTCACGGTCGACTTCATCGAGAAGATGTACGCGGTCGGCCGCATCCCGGGAGGCTACCTCAAGCGCGAGGCGCGTCCTTCCGACAAGGGCACGCTGACGGCCCGCATGGTGGACCGTCCCATCCGTCCCGGCTTCGCCGACGGCTTCAAGCGCGAGGTGCACGTCGTGTGCACGACGCTCGTCGTCGACAGCATCAACCCGCCCGACACCATCTGCGTCATGGGCGCCAGCGCTGCCCTCATGCTGGGCGCGGCTCCCTTCGACGGCCCCGCCGCTTGCGTGCGCATCGGCCGCGACGTGGAGACGGGCGAGTTCATCGTGAACCCCACGTTCGAGGAATCCGAGAACTCGGATCTCGAGCTGACCATCGCCGGCACGGCCGACTACATCTCCATGGTGGAGGCCGGCGCCGACGAGATCTCCGAAGAGGACATGCTGGCCGCCATGACGTTCGGCCAGGAGGCCATCGCCGCGTTCTGCGAAGCCCAGCAGCGCTTCCTCGACCGTGCGAACATCGAGCCGGTCGAGTGGCCCGTCCACGTCGCCGACCCGGCCATCGCCGAGCGCGTCGCGCCGTTCATGGCCGAGATGTCCGCCGCGTTGCGCGATGCCGACAAGCTTTCGCGCATGGGCAAGGTGGAAGAGCTCAAGGCCCGCATTAAGGAGGAGCAGTTCTCCGATGAGGAGCGCGCCGCATGGAAGGGCGACATCGCCGCCGAGCTCAAGAAGCTCGAGAAGAAGGCCATGCGCGCGATGGTCATCGAGACGGGCGAGCGCGCCGACGGCCGTCGTCCCGAGGACATCCGCCCGCTGTACATCGTGCCGGGCTACCTGCCCCGCGTGCACGGCTCGGGCCTGTTCCAGCGCGGCCAGACGCAGGCGCTCTCCGTCTGCACGCTCGGCATGCTGAACGAATGGCAGCGCCTCGACACCATCGACCCCGCCGAGGGCAAGCGCTACATGCACCAGTACAACTTCCCGCCGTACTGCACGGGCGAGACCGGCCGCATGGGCGCTCCGAAGCGCCGCGAGATCGGCCACGGCGCGCTGGCCGAGCGCGCGCTGATCCCGGTGCTTCCCAGCGAAGACGAGTTCCCCTATGCCATCCGCGTGGTGTCCGAGGTCCTCGAGTCGAACGGCTCGTCGTCCATGGCCTCCACCTGCGGTTCGACGCTGGCTCTCATGGACGCGGGCGTGCCTATCAAGGCGCCTGTTTCGGGCATCGCCATGGGCCTCATCAAGGAGGGCGACGACGTGGTCATCCTCTCCGACATCCAGGGCATCGAGGACTTCCTCGGCGACATGGACTTCAAGGTGTGCGGCACGGCGAAGGGCATCACCGCCCTGCAGATGGACAACAAGGCCCGCGGCCTGTCGGTCGACATCCTCGCTCGTGCGCTCAAGCAGGCCAGCGAAGGTCGCGCCTACATCCTAGACGCCATGCTGGAGACCATCGCCGCGCCGCGCGAGGAGCTCTCCGAGTTCGCACCGCGCATCGAGACCATCCACATCCCGGTGGACAAGATCCGCGACGTCATCGGCTCGGGCGGCAAGGTCGTCCGCGGCATCCAGGAGGAGACGGGCGCCAGCATCAACATCGAGGAGGACGGCACCATCCACATCGCCGCCATCGAGGGCCCGGCCGGCGAGGCCGCGAAGGCCATGATCCTCGGCATCGTCAAGGAGCCCGAGGTGGGCGAGACGTTCGACGGCGAGGTCGTTGGCATCAAGGACTTCGGCGCGTTCGTCAAGCTGACGCCGGGCAAGGACGGCCTGCTGCACATCTCCCGCGTTGCCAACGGCCGCGTCGGCAAGGTCGAGGACGTGCTGAACCTCGGCGACATCATCAAAGTCGAGGTGCTCGAGGTGGACCCGAAGACGGGCAAGATATCGCTCGACCGCCTCGACAAGCCGGACGCCCCCGAAAGCAGCGCTTCCAACGGCGAGCGTCGCGAGCGCGGCGATCGCAACGGCGGCCGAGACAATCGTCCGGGTCGCAGCGGACGCGAGGGCAACGGAGGCGGCAACCGCACGCCGCGCCGCCGTCACGACGCGTAAGCGGTTTTGATTCGAGCGAAGGGGCCGAACGCGGCCCCTTCGTCGTTGCGGGAGGGCGGATGGCCGACGAATCGTGCCGGCCGGGTAACGGCGGCGCAAGCGGCGTATATCCGCGTGGTAGGATGTTCGGGTACATGAAGCGAAAGGCAGGCAGCGATGATCAAGGTGGCAGTTGCGGGATGCGCGGGCCGTATGGGCAGGACCGTATGCGACGCGGTGCGCGCGGCGAACGATATGGAACTGGTGTGCGGCATCGACCCGCACAGGCCCGAGGTCGACTTCCCCGTGTACCCGACGGTGGCGGCCGCGCTCGAGTCTTGGACGGCCGATGTGCTCGTCGACTTCACCCAGCCTTCCGTCGTGGCCGACAACCTGCGCGAGGCGCTTCCCGCGGGAGTCGACTGCGTGGTGGGCACTACCGGCCTGTCGAACGAGACGTTGCAGGAGCTGGCCGCGCTCGCGCCCGACGGCACCTGTCTGTTCTACGCGCCGAACTTCACGACGGGCGCGGTGCTCATGATGGAGTTCGCCAAGGCCGCCGCGCCGTACTTCCCGGAGGCCGAGGTCATCGAGTTTCACCACTGCAACAAGAAGGACGCTCCTTCGGGCACCGCGGTGCGCACGGCGCAGATCATCGCTGAAGCGCGTGGCGGGCGCGCGAGCGAGGCTCCCGGCAAGGAGACCGAGATCGAAGGCGCCGAGGGCGCGCGCGGCGCGCTCGTGGACGGCGTGCCGGTGCATTCCGTGCGCTCGATGGGCTACGTCGCCAGCCAGGAAGTGATCTTCGGATCGCTCGGCCAGACGCTGTCCATCCGCCATGACTCATGGGACCGTACGTCGTACATGCCGGGCGTGCTGTTGGGCATTCGTAGCGTGGGCTCGTGCGACGGGCTGGTTGTAGGTTTGGAGAACTTCATGGCCTGAGGGCTCATCTCGTGGGATAATAGCCGTTCAGGCACTTGTTTTTGTATGTTGGATGCGCAAGCGGCACGGGTCGCGCGCATGGAAGGTGAGGAGTCAGAGCATGTCGCAGCCTCGGTTCGGCCGGATGATCCCGGCCATGGTCACGCCCTTCGATGAGAATCGCGAGCTCGATCTTGACAAGGCTCAGGCGCTTGCCGCGCGCCTCGTCGACGGCGGCAGCGACTCCCTCATCATCAACGGCACGACGGGGGAGAGCCCGACCGTGTTCTACCCGCAGAAGATGGAGCTGTTCCGCGCCGTGGTGGAGGCCGTGGGCGACCGCGTCCCCGTCATCGCGAACGTGGGCGACAACTGCACGGCCGACACGGTGGGCTTCGCCCGCGACGTGGCCGAGTTAGGCGTCGACGGCTTTATGTGCGTGGTGCCCTACTACAACAAGCCTCCCCAAGAGGGCATGTACCGTCACTTCCGCACCATCGCCGACGCGGTGGAGCTGCCCATCATCCTGTACAACATTCCGGGCCGCTGCGTGGTGAACATGGAAGCCGAGACCACGCTGCGCCTCGCCCACGACTGCGACAACGTCGTGGCCGTGAAGGAGGCGTCGGGCAAGATGGATCAGGTCGAGGCCATCGTCGCAGGCGCTCCGGACGGCTTCGTCGTGTACTCCGGCGACGACTCCGCCACGCTCGACGTCATGAAGCGAGGCGGCGCCGGAGTCATCTCCACCATCGGCAACGTGTCTCCCGCTCGCATGAAGGAGATCGTCGAGCTGGCGGCTGCAGGCGACTGGGAGGCCGCCGAGGCGGCCAACGAGCGCTTGATGCCGCTCATGACGGGACTGTTCGAAACGTCGAACCCCATTCTCGTCAAGGAAGCGCTCAAGCTGCTGGGCTTCCCCGTGGGCGGCGTGCGCCTGCCGCTCGTGGATGCCACGCCCGAGCAGTCCGAGCGCCTGGCCGCCACCATGCGCGAGGTGGGCGTGCTGTAGCCGTTTGCCATCCTGAGCGGAGCGCGTAGCGCGGAGTCGAAGGGTCCCGTGCGACGATAGCAGGAAGTACCCCGGCTGGCGCCGAGCGGAATCCTTCGACTCCGCACCAACGGCGCTCTGCTCAGGATGACGACATGAAGAAGGACCGAAGCGCCGCGCATCGCGGCGCATGATATAACCGCGACGTGCGGGCTTGCAGGCTCGAACGAATTTCAGCCTGCTGCGAGACCAGCCGGGATACCCGGCTCCTCGTGCATGCGCCCCCGTCGCCTGAGAAAAAAGGAACGATATGGAAGAGAAGAACCCGCGCGTCCAGCGCGGAAGCGATCGCGCACGCACGGAGAACCGCTCCGGCGGGAGCCCGCGCAGGGGAGAGAAAGCGCCCCGCGCGAACGGAAACGAGAACGGCCAGGGCAACAAGAAGACCCGCACGTACAAGCACGTGCAGCTCGAGCACAAGCGCCCGCAGCTGTCGAAGGCGGGGGAGGGCGGTCAGCGCGCTGCGTCCAACCGCGGCGACCAGAGCGCGCGACGCAACTTCGCCTCGCCGAAGAAGGATCCGAACGCCACGCTCAAGATCATCCCGCTGGGCGGTCTCGACGCCATCGGCAAGAACATGACGGTGTTCGAGTGCAAAGGCGACATGATCCTCGACGACGCCGGCCTGATGTTTCCCGACGACAACCATCCGGGCGTCGATCTCATCCTGCCCGACTACACCTACGTGCTGGAGAACGCCGACAAGCTGCGCGGCATCGTCATCACGCACGGCCACGAGGACCACACAGGAACCCTCCCGTACCTCATGAAGGACCTCGATCGCAACGTGCCCATCTACGGCACGAAGATGACGCTGGGCCTCATCGAGGGCAAGTTCGCCGAGCATAAGATCAAGAACGCCAAGCTCGTCGAGATCAAACCGGGCGACCAGATCAAGCTGGGTTGCTTCACGGCCGAGTTCTTCGCCGTGAACCACTCCATCCCGGGCGCCGTGGGCGTGTTCTTCCAGAGCCCGGCCGGAAACGTGCTGCACACGGGCGACTTCAAGCTCGATCAGACCCCCATCGACGGCGTGACCACCGACTTCGGCGCGCTGTCGAAGTTCAGCGAAATCGGCGTCGACCTCATGATGAGCGACTCCACCAACGCCCAGAACCCCAACTTCACGCCGTCGGAGGCCGAAGTCGGCAAGGAGCTGGCGAAGATCATATCGCAGGCGAAGGGTCGCGTCATCATCGCGTCGTTCGCCAGCCATATCCACCGCATGCAGCAGATCTGCGACGCCGCCGTAGCCAACGGCCGCAAGGTGGTGGTGACGGGCCGCTCGATGATCCAAAACACCGATATCGCGCGCCGCCTGGGCTATCTCAGCATCAGCGACACGGACCTCATCGACGCATACGACCTCAAGGGCATTCCGCCCGAGCAGGTGGTCATCATGTGCACGGGCAGCCAGGGCGAGCCGCTCTCGGCGCTGGCGCGCATCGCCAACGGCGAGCATCGCACCATCCAGATGGACGAAGGCGACACGGTCATCGTGTCGGCCACGCCGGTTCCAGGCAACGAGAAGGCGGTCACGCGCGTCATCAACGGCCTGGCGAAGATCGGCGCGGACGTGTACGACAAGAACCGCGCACGCGTGCACGTGTCGGGTCACGCCGGCGCCGAGGAGCTCAAGCTCGTGCTCTCCATCGTGCAGCCCAAGGCGTTCATGCCGGTGCACGGCGAGGCCACCCACCTGCGCGCGCATGCTCGTCTGGCCGAGGCGACGGGCGTGCCGACCGACAATGTTTTCATCTGCGAAAACGGCGAAAGCCTTGAGCTGACGTCGCAGGGCGTCGTTCGCGGCGAGACCGTGCAAAGCGGCATCGTGTTCGTGGACGGCCTGTCGGTGGGCGACACCTCGCAGGGCGTGCTCGACGAGCGCAACGCTTTGGGTTCGCAGGGGTTTGCGGCCATCGCCGCCGCGGTGTCGCCGAAGGGAAAGAACGTGGTGGGCAACGTGCAGATCGAAATGCACGGCATCACGGGCGGCGACGACGATTTCCTCGTGCGCGAGGCGCAGGGCACCGTGAAGAACGCGCTCGGGCGCGCTATGGGAAAGGGCGGCGGCCAGAAGGAGTGGAAGAAGGCCGGACGCGACGCCTTGCTGTCCCTCCTGTGGGAACGCACGAAAACCCGTCCCATGGTGATTGTGAACTTGCTCGAGGTTTAAGCTATAATGGCCGCATGCGCCCTCGCGGGGGCGTGCGGCCGCAGCATAGGCTGAAACAAACCCATGAAACGCAGATCAAACGCAGCATAAAGGAGTAGGGCGTGGCCCGACAGTCATCCAGCACCGCGAAGCCGAAAGCGTCTTCGGCGACGAAATCGAAGGGCAAGGCGGCCTCGCCCGCCGAAAAAAGGGCGAAGCAGGCCAAGGGCGCGCGCCCGCAGGCGACGGAGGAGCCCCGTCTGCTTGACGAGCGCACGCGTCGCGATATCACCGGCGTGGCTTTCGCCGTGCTCGCGGTCGTCCTGTTCGTGGCGGCGGTGCTGCCTACGAACGCCGTGGTCACCTCGTTCGTTTCCACGGCGCTGCACCTCTCGCTGGGTCTAGGCGCCTATCTTTTGCCGTTCCTCTTGCTGATCATCGGAGCCAGCTTCCTCGCGCGTTTCGACCGCGAACGCGTACCGGTGCGCGTGGCTGTGGGCCTTGTGATGATCTTCGTCGCCGCGCTCTCCCTGCTGGCCCTCTTCACGCCCGAATCCGCGCCCGATTCCGTCGACCGGCTGTTCCTGTCGGACGAGCTCGCCGCGCGAGGCGGCTATCTGGGCGCCGGCATCGCATGGGTTGGAATCAGCCTGTTCGGGCAAGCGGTGACGTGCATCATCATGATCGGGATAGTCCTGGCCGGGCTCGTGATCATCGGGTTCTCGGTGTCGAAGCTGGTCGAACGCGTACAGGACGCCCGTCGGGCGCTTGTCGCCGACGATGCGGACGACGACGTGCTGGCGGCTCCGCCCTACGCCCGCATGAAGCGCTCGACGGGCGCGAAGGTTCCCGTGGTGCCCACGACCGGCGAGGTTGTGGAGGCGGGTGCAACGAACGTCCTACCGCGCGCCAAGGATGCAAAGGGTCGACCGAGCAAGCCCCGTCGCGCGTCGCAGTCGCTGGTCACTCAAGCGATCGGCAACCGTGCGGCTTCTACCGAGGAAGGGGGAGGCGAGGCCCCGCAAACGCTCACGCGCAAGCTCGGCCGCAAGCACGACAAATCCGATAGCTCCCCTGCGGCTCCCAAGCCGTCCGCGAGCTCCACGCCCCTGGCCTCTCCTCGTCCGGCGGACGGTTTCGTGCTACCGCCCGCGGATCTGCTGGCCGTGTCGAAGAACTCCAAGAAGGACCGCGCTTCCGACGCCGAGCTGGCCGACACCGCGGCCTGTCTCCAGGAGACGCTCGAAAGCTTCGCTATCATGGCCGAGGTCGTTGGCTGGGTCGCCGGACCTACGGTGACGCTGTTCAAAGTCGATCTGCCCGCAGGCGTGCGCGTCAGCCGCATCACGGCGCTCGAGCAGGACATCGCGCTTGCGTTGGCAGCGCCGGGCGTGCGCATCTTCGCGCCCATCCCCGGCACGAACTACGTCGGGATCGAGGTGCCCAACCGCACGCGCCAGAGCGTGCTCTTGGGCGACGTCATCAAAGATGCGGACGAGGGCCCGCTGCAGATCGTCATCGGCAAGGACGTCGAGGGCCGCTCCATCGTCTCCGACCTCGCGAAGATGCCCCACTTGCTCATCGGCGGCACTACCGGTTCGGGCAAGTCGGTGTCAATCAACGCCATGATCATGTCCATCCTCATGCGCGCCACGCCTTCCGAGGTGCGCTTCATCATGATCGACCCGAAACGCGTGGAGTTCACGCCCTACAACGGCATCCCGCACCTGTACGTGCCCGTAGTCACCGAGCCGCGCGAGGCGGCCAGCGCGCTTTCGTGGGGCGTGGCCGAGATGGAGCGCCGCCTGAAAGTGTTCTCGAAGGTGGGTGCTCGCAACATCGGCCAGTACAACGCGAAGGTGCAGGCCGAGCTGGCCGCGCAGCAGAAAGCGATCGAAGCCGGCGAAGAGCCGCCGGCCGGCGAGCTGGGGGCCGAGCTGCCCTACCTCGTCATCATCATCGACGAGCTGGCCGACCTCATGATGAACGTGGGCAAGGAGGTGGAGTTCTCCATCAGCCGCATCGCGCAGCTCGCGCGCGCGGCCGGCATCCATCTCATCGTGGCCACGCAGCGCCCTTCCACGAACGTGGTCACGGGCCTTATCAAGGCGAACATCACGAACCGCATCTCGTTCAACGTGGCCAGCGGCATCGACAGCCGCGTCATCTTGGACACGCCGGGCGCCGAGAACCTCATCGGCCTGGGCGATCTCTTGCTGTCGAAGCCCGAGTTCGCCCGTCCCCAGCGAATCCAGGGATGCTACGTATCGGAAGACGAGATCAACGCCGTGGTGGCCATGCTCAAAGACCAGGGCGAGCCGGAGTACCATTCCGAGATCCTGCAGACGAACCTCATCACGCTGGGCGCGTCGCAACCCGACGGTTCGGGCGGCGGCGTCTCCGACGACGATCCGCTCATCTGGGAAGCGGCGGACATCGTGGTGTCGAGCGGCCTCGGATCAACCTCGAACATCCAGCGCCGCCTGAAGGTGGGCTATTCGCGCGCTGGGCGTATAATGGACATGCTGGAGGAAAAGGGCGTCGTGGGGCCGCCGAACGGCAGCAAGCCCCGCGAAGTGCTCGTAGACGCCATGGAGCTCGAGACGTTGAAGGCCTTCGAGGCGCACGACGCGGCGAACCCTGAGGAATAACGAGGTGGCCAGGTGACATTCGGAACCATATTGAGAGAGGCGCGCGAGCGCAAGGGCTACGATCTCGCGACGGCTGCGCGACGGCTGCGCATCCGACCCGACATCCTGCGCGCTATCGAGGAAGACGATTTCTCCCGCATGCCGCCGCGCGGCTACGCGCGCAACATGGTGAACGCCTACGCGCGCCTCGTGGGGCTCAACCCCACCGAGATGACGCGCATGTACCTGGACGAGGCCTACGCCTACCAGGTGGGACGCGCGCGCAACGGCGCGCAGCCCTCGGGTTTCGATCGAGGAGGATCTTCGCGCACGGGACGCTCGACCTCGCGGCAGGGCGCTCGCCCCTCGCAGCAAGTCGACGAGCGCCCGCCGCGGCAGAATGCGTTCGGGCGTACGATGTACGACGACCGGCGCGACTACGGTCGCGATTACGGCGCGCGCGGGGGTTCGGAGCGCCTCTATTCCGAGGGACGCACGCATCCCAGCCGCCATGCGGCGCTGCCGAACGCCGAGTACACGAACTTCTACGCAGGGCCGAAGGCCTCGAGCGTCGTGCAGTCGAAGCTGCCTTTCGTCATCGCGGGCGGCGTGATCCTCGTGCTGCTCATCGTGGTGCTGGTGCTCGTGTTCGGCAACAACGGCGGGAGCTCGAACGAGGATGTGACGAAGCTGCCGGTGACGGGGCTCGCCGACCCGACGCAGGACGGCAGCGGCACGGAAGGCGGCGAAACCCCCGCGCAACCGCAGGCCAAGCCTGTTGAAACTGCTCCGACCAGCATCAAGGTGACCTACACGATCGCCAAGGACACCCCGGTGTACGCGGTTATCACGAAGGACGGGACGTCCGAAGACCAGATGTTCTCGGGCGGCGAGGAGGACACCGTTGAGCTGGCCGAGGGCGACGTGTGGACGTTCGCCGCTTGGGCGAGCGACGGCGTGACGATCAAGGTGGACGGCGAGGCGGTCAAGTTCGACGGCTCCGATCCGGCTACCGGCATGCCCATGGCCACGGTCGATTTCGACGCCTACCTGGAGAAGTGGTACGAGGATCATCCGGATGCCAAGAAGAAGGGGTCGGCCGACGCGGACGCCGCCGACAAAGCAGCCGAGGATGGCGCGAAAACCGGGGATGGAACATCCGCCGCTTAGGGGTTTCCGCCGGTCGGAGAACCCGTTCGTCATGGAGCGCCTCTGAAATTGCCGGCTTGGGCGCGAAAATGCGCTATGCTGTGCGCAAACGAAAATTCGAGCGGCCCGCCAGTGCGGGCCGCGTCGCGCGGAAAGGAACGTTCCATGGCCAAGGAATCCAGCTTCGACATCGTGTCCACGGTCGACATGCAAGAGATCGACAACGCCTTCCAGCAGGCGAAGAAGGAGCTCGCGCAGCGCTACGACCTGAAAGACTCGGGCGCCGAGATCACCCTCGACAAGGCGGGCAAGTCCATGACGGTGGCGGCACCCGCCGATTTCGTGGCCAAGCAGGTCATCGACGTGATCGGCTCGAAGCTCGTTCGCCGCGGCATCGATCTTGCCGCTGTGCAGTGGGCCGATCCCGAAGCGGCCGCCGGCCAGAGCGTTCGTCAGAAGGCCACCATCGTCGAAGGCATCGAAAAGGACGTTGCCAGCAAGATCAACAAGGATATCAAGGCCGAGAAGTTCAAGGTGAAGGTCCAGATCGAGGGTGACAAGCTGCGCGTCAGCTCTCCCTCGCGCGATGCGCTGCAGGAGGTCATCGCCTTCCTCAAGGGGAAGGACTACGGCCAGCCGCTCCAGTTCGTCAACTACCGCTAGGACGGTCTCGCCATATGGAACGCTCATCTGACGCGGCGCTCGTTGCGCCCTGCGTCGCTTTCGTCACGCTGGGATGCGCGAAGAACGAGGCTGACACGGCGCGCATGCGCGTGCGGTTGGCGGAGGCCGGGTTTCTGATAGAGGTCGACCCTGCCGAAGCGGACGCCGTGGTGGTGAACACCTGCTCGTTCATCCAAAGCGCCACCGAGGAGAGCATCGAAGCCGTTTTCGATGCGGCCGGGATGCCCAACGTCGCGGCGGGCGCGCCGCTCATCGTGGCCGGCTGCATGCCCGCCCGCTACGGCGAGGATCTTGCGGACGAGCTTGTGGAAGCGCGTGCGTTCGTGCCATGCAGCCGCGAGGACGATATCGCCGCTATCGTAGCCGACGCGCTTGGCGTCGACGCCCCGGGCGGGGGAGCCGCCGCCTCCGTGACCCTGAGCGCAAGCGGCGGAGCCGCCGAAGTCGAAGGATCCCGTGCGGCGCTTGCCGCCCTCCCGGCCGCGCCGTTCGCCTACGTGAAGATTTCCGACGGTTGCGACCGGTTCTGCACGTACTGCACCATCCCGTACATCCGCGGGCGCTATCGCAGCTTCCCGCTCGACGACGTGCGCGCAGACGTCGCCGCCCAGGTGGCTGCCGGCGCCCGCGAGATCGTGCTCATCGCCCAGGACACGGGGCGCTGGGGCGCCGACTTCGACGAGCCGTCGTCTTTGGCGGCGCTCGTGGCCGCGTTGGCCGAGGAGTTCCCGCAAACCTGGTTCCGCATCATGTACATCCAGCCCGAAGGCCTTTCCGACGAGCTGCTGGATGCCGTGGCCGCGCACGACAACGTATGCGACTACTTCGACATCCCGCTGCAGCACGTGGACGCGGGCATCCTGCGCGCCATGAACCGCACCGGCTCGCGCGAGGAGTTCCTGGCGCTCGTCGACCGCGTGCTCGCGCACGTGCCGGGCGCCACGCTGCGCACGACGCTCATCGCGGGCTTCCCGGGCGAGACCGAGGAGCAGTTCGAGGACCTGTGCTCCTTCGTCGAGGAGGGGCTGTTCGACTACGTGGGCGTGTTCCCGTACTCGCGCGAGGAGGGAACGCGCGCGTTCGACCTGCCCGGCCAGCTGGACGAGGACGAGAAGAACGACCGTGCCCAGCGCCTGCGCGACCTGGCCGACGCCGTGTGTTGCCCGCGCATCGCCGCGCGCGTCGGACGCGAGATGGACGTGCTGGTGGAGGGCGTCGAAGAGGACGGCCAGCTGTTCGGGCGGGCCATGTGCCAGGCGCCCGAGGTCGACGGCGTCACGTACCTCGACGCCGGCGAGCCGGGCGAGATCCGCCGCGTGCGCATCGTCGACGCTCTGCTCTACGAGATGGAAGGGGAGTGAGCCCGATGGCGCAAGGTGCCGTGCACGAGAAGCTGTGGACCCCGGCGAACGTGGTGACGCTGCTGCGCATCTGCCTCGTTCCCGTGTTCGTAGTGGCCATCATCAGCCCTTGGCCGGAGTACTTCCCGTTCTGGGCGGACGCCGAGGCGTCGAAGCCCTGGATCGCCGCCGGCATCTTCATCCTGCTGGCCGCCACCGACGGCCTCGACGGGTACCTGGCGCGCAGCCGCGGCGAGGTGACGAACTTCGGCAAGTTCATCGACCCCTTGGCCGACAAGATCCTCGTGGCCGCCGCCCTGCTCGCGCTCATCGAGCTGGGCGTGCTGCCCTCGTGGGTAGCGCTCGTCATCCTCACGCGCGAGTTCATCGTGTCGGGCATCCGCATGGTGGCCGCCAGCCAAGGCGTGGTCATCGCCGCCAGCTGGTACGGCAAGGCGAAGACCGTCGCGCAGATCGTCGCCATCGTGCTGTTCATCGTCAAGGACAGCGTGGTGATCACCGATCCGCAGGGCGTGCTGCACAACCCCTTGTACCTCGTGTCGTGGCTGGCCATGCTGATCGCGCTGGCGCTCACCGTGATCTCGATGCTCGACTATTTCGTGAAGGCCAAGGAGATCCTCGGGTTCGCGCCGTCGGGCAAGCGCGCGAAGCGCCGTGCGGGTGCCGGAGAGGCCGCGGCTGCCGATGCGGGAGAGGACGAAGCGGGAGGGCGCGCGCTCAGCGCCCAGGAGGCCGCGAGAATCTCGCCCGAGGCGCTCGACGAGCTGGCCGGGCGCGTGCTCGAGGCGGCACGTGCCGCCGGCGCGACCGTCGGCACGGCCGAGAGCCTCACGGGCGGCCTCGTCGCCGCGACGCTCACCGACCTGCCGGGCAGCTCGGACGTCGTGCGCGGTGGCGTCGTCAGCTACTCCTCCGACGTGAAGCGCGACGTGTTGGGCGTGAGCCGCGAGACGCTCGCCTTGATCGGGGCGGTCAGCGAGGAGACGGCATGTGCCATGGCCGAAGGCGCCCGCGCCGCGCTCGGCTGCGACGTGGCGGTGTCGGCGACCGGCATCGCCGGCCCGGGCGGGGCCGAGCCGGGCAAGCCGGTGGGCACCGTGTGGATCGGGCGCGCGGACGCGTCGCTCACCTGCGCCCGCTGCTGCCATTTTCCCGGCACGCGCGAAGAAGTGCGCCTGCTCGCCGTGCGCGCGGCGCTCGAGTTCGCGCTCGAGGCGCTGGAAACGCGCTAGAACGACGTAGAAGGCGCGTCGGATCGGGTGGCGGGAAACGTGGAATTCGCGTGTCTTCGGCGTGGGAAACGCGCTGGATCGGGAGGTGCTGCGCGCTGGATGCGCGCCATCGGGACGTGAGCCGGCCGCGCTATACTGGGGTTGCAAGCTTCTTTCGCGAAAATGCTTGACCAACAAACATATGTTCGTATAATGGTAAGCGGCAAACGCTCAGCGTCTTTGGCGCTCGCGGCAGGAAGAGAAGGAACCGCATGAACGAAGAAAAATCGAAGATGCTCAAGCTGACCACCGATCAGATCGAGACCAAGTTCGGCAAGGGCTCCATCATGAAGTTCGGCGAGGGCGGTCACGACCTCAACATCGGGGTCATCCCGACCGGCGCGCTGCCGCTCGACGCGGCGCTCGGCATAGGCGGCGTGCCGCGCGGCCGCATCGTGGAGGTGTACGGCCCTGAATCGAGCGGCAAGACCACGCTCGCGCTGCAGATCATCGCGGAGGCTCAGGCCATGGGCGGCATCGTGGCCTTCATCGACGCCGAGCACGCGCTCGATCCCGTCTATGCCGCGCGCCTGGGCGTCGATATCGACGAAGTGCTCATCTCGCAGCCCGACACCGGCGAGCAGGCGCTGGAGATCTGCGACATGCTGGTGCGCTCGGGCGCCATCGACGCCGTGGTCGTCGACTCGGTGGCCGCGCTCGTGCCCCGCGCCGAGATCGAAGGCGAGATCGGCGACACCACGGTGGGCCTACAGGCGCGCCTCATGTCGCAGGCGCTGCGCAAGCTGGCGGGCTCTCTGTCGAAGTCGAACACCACGTGCATCTTCATCAACCAGCTGCGCGAGAAGATCGGCGTGATGTTCGGCAACCCGGAGACCACGACGGGCGGCCGCGCCCTCAAGTTCTTTTCCAGCGTGCGCATCGACATCCGCCGCATCGACTCCATCAAGAAGGACGGCGAGATCGTGGGCAACCGCGTGCGCGCCAAGGTGGTCAAGAACAAGGTGGCTCCGCCGTTCCGCCAGGCCGAGTTCGACCTCATGTACGGCGAGGGCATCTCGCGTGAGGGCTGCATCGTGGACATGGCCGTCGAGGCGGGGGTCGCCAAGAAGAGCGGCGCCTGGTACACCTACGGCGAGGAGCGTCTCGGCCAAGGGCGCGAGGCGGCGAAGCAGACGCTCAAGGAGAACCCGGACTTGCGCGAGGAACTCGAGACGAAGGTGCGCGAATCCTTTGAGATCCCCATCATCACGCGCTCGACCGAGGAAGCCGACGCACTCACGCCAGTGGCAAAGCCCGCGAAGAAGAAGTAGCATGCCCGAATCGCCCGAACAGCTCCGCGCGCGCCTGCGCGCGGAGATCGCCGCGATCGAGAAGGGCGTCCCGAAGCCTTCCAGGGCGCCCGACCTTCCCCACGTTCGCGAGGAGCGGGAGGATCGACGGCCGAGCCGCGCTTCGCGCTCCCTGTCTGCCAGTGCGGCCGGCGGACAGCCTTCCCGCCATGACGCCGGCGAAGTCGACGAGGATGTGCGGCTCTCCGATCCCGACGCCGCTTTCCGCAAGATCGAGCGGCTCTGCCTCGTGCGCGAGCGGGCTTCCGAGCAGCTGCGCCAGCGTCTTGCGCGCGAGGGCTTCGAGGCCGAGGCCGTCGAAGCGGCGCTCGATCGCGCGCTCGCCTGCGGCCTCGTCGACGACGGGCGCTTCGCCGACGTGCTCGTGCGCAGTCGCCTTGCCCAAGGGCGCGGCAGACGCGGCATCGCCGCCGAGCTCGAGAACCTCGGCATCGACGCGGACGGCGTCGAGGCGCTGGCCGCTGCCGACGACGACGCGGGGGAGGTCGACCGTGCGCTCGCGCTGCTCGACCGCAAGCCGCCGCGCGCGAAGAACCGCCGCGACGCCGCCTACCGCCGCCTCGCCCAGAAAGGCTTCAGCGCCTCGGTGTCATCCACCGCCGCCCGCCTCTGGTGCGAGGCGAACCCCGTCGAAGGATGAGCGCATCCGCGCCGTCGGCCGCGCCTGCGGCGGCGGCGCGGCCCTGCATTTCAGATTATTTCTTGTCAGGGCTTTTACAATTCGGGCACAACCTTTATCATATGGTATAGCTTGAATGATCGTACCTGATGAGGGTACTTCCTATAGACAAATTCATACGATGCTGCCCGTATCGCGTGCGTTCGTTCATGCCCGGTTTTTCCGGGATTTTTTATGCCTATGTTCTTTTGAATGTAACGCTCTATCGGAAACTGAAACGAAAGGGGGAGCGTATGCCCGAATTCATCTGGCTGATCATCGGAGCCGTCGTCGGCATCGCCCTCGGCTTCGTCGTCACCCGCTACCTGGTCAACGCATCCACGAAGCGAGCGGCGCAAGAGGCCGAATCCGTGGTGAACGACGCGAAACGACAAGCCGAAACGCTGCGCCGCGAGGCCATCATCGAAGCGAAGGACGAAGCTCTCAAGCTGAAGCAGGATGCGCAAGCCGAGAGCAAGGAGCGTCTGCGCGAAGTGCGTTCCGCTGAGAACCGCATCTCGCAGCGCGAGGAATCGCTCGACCGCCGCGTCGAATCGCTCGACGCGCGCGAGCATCAGATCTCATCCATGCAGGGCCAGCTCGAGCGCCGCGAACGCGATCTCGAAGAGGCCACGCGGGAGGTGAACTACCGCCTCGAGCGCGTGGCCGGCATGACGCCGGACGAGGCGAAGGCGGAGCTGCTCGACACCCTCAAGGACGAGGTGACGCACGAGTCCGCGGCCATCATCCGCGATGCCGAGGCGCGCGCGAAGGCGGAGGCCGACAAGAAGGCCCGCTCCATCCTCAGCCTCGCCATCCAGCGCGTGGCGGCCGACCACTCGGCCGAAACCACCGTGTCCACCATCCATATCCCCTCCGACGACCTCAAGGGCCGCATCATCGGCCGCGAGGGCCGCAACATCCGCTCGTTCGAGCAGCTGACCGGCACGAACCTCATCATCGACGACACCCCGGAGTGCGTGACCATCTCGTGCTTCGATCCGGTTCGCCGCGAGATCGGCCGCGTGACGATGGAGAACCTCGTGGCCGACGGCCGCATCCATCCGGCGCGCATCGAGGAGATGTTCGGCAAGGCCGAGGCGTTCGTGAACCAGCGCGTCCAGGAAGCGGGCGAGCAGGCCACGTTCGACACCGGCATCCACGACCTGCACCCCGAGCTCGTGCGCACGTTGGGCCGCCTGCGCTACCGCACCTCGTACGGCCAGAACGTGCTGAACCACTCGCTGGAGGTGGCCTACCTCTCCGGCGTCATGGCCTCCGAGCTGGGTCTGGACCCCATCCCGGCGAAGCGCGCCGGCCTGCTGCACGACCTGGGCAAGGCGGTCGACCACGAGGTGGAGGGCAGCCACGCCGTCATCGGCGCCGACCTGGCCCGCCGCTTCGGCGAGCGACCCGAGATCGTGCACGCCATCGAGGCGCACCACAACGACGTGGAGCCGTCCAGCGTGCTGGCCGTGCTCGTTCAGGCGGCCGATGCCGTGTCCGCGGCGCGTCCCGGCGCCCGCAAGGAGACGCTCGACGCCTACGTGAAGCGCCTCGAGAAGCTGGAGGAGATCGCCAGCTCGTACAAGGGCGTGGAGCGCACGTACGCCATTCAGGCGGGTCGCGAGGTGCGCGTGATGGTGGAGCCCGACACGGTGGACGAAGCCGCCACCACGGTGCTTGCGCACGACATCGCGCAGCGCATCGAGAACGAGATGCAGTATCCCGGCCAGGTGAAGGTCGTGGTCATCCGCGAGAGCCGCGCGGTCGGCGTCGCGAAGTAGGGCGCACGCGGCATGGCCGACGAAGCGCTGGAAGCCTTCATAGAGAACGTATGCGGCGACAGCCATCTCCGGGTCGAGGCCGACCTCGGGGATGGCTTCGTCCGTTTGAGGAGCGCCGAAGCCGAGCGCAGGCAGGCCGCGCACGACATCCGCTCCACCGAGGATATCGTCATCGAGATGCTGCGCAACGCCCGCGATGCGCACGCCAAGAGCATCTTCCTGGCCGTGTCGCGCGAAGGACAGCGCCGCCGCCTCGTCATGATCGACGATGGCGACGGCGTGCCGGCAGCCATGCACGAGCGCATCTTCGAGCCGCGCGTCACGTCGAAGCTCGATAGCATGCACATGGACAAGTGGGGCATCCACGGCCGCGGCATGGCGCTGTACTCCATCGCGGTCAACGCCGAGACGGCTCGCGTCGTCGCCTCTGATGCGGGCAAGGGTGCCGCGCTTGCCGTGGAGACGAACCTCGACAAGCTCGGCGAGAAGACCGATCAGTCGAGCTTCCCCGTGTTCGAGCGCACCGAATCGGGCAGCATCGCGGTGCGCGGCCCCAAGAACATCCTGCGCACCGCCTGCGAGTTCGCCATAGAATGCCGCCACGATTGCACCGTGTACCTCGGTTCGCTCACCGACATCGCGGCGACGCTGTACGCATTCGGACTGTCGTCGCTCACCTCGGCTATGCGCGCGTTCTGCGCCGATGCCTCCGAGCTGCCGGTGGCCAAGCGCTTGTCGGTGGCCGTGGATCCGGCGAGCTTCGCGGACGAGGCCGAGGCGCTGGGCCTGGTCATCTCGGAGCGCTCCGCACGCCGCATCCTGGACGGCGAGATCGCGCCGGTCGAGCCGCTGATCAACCGCGTCCGCATCGAAGGGGAGGCCGACGCGCGCCCGGCCGCGCGGCCGGCGAAGGCGCCGGCGGGAGATGCGCGCGGTCTCAGAATCGCGCCCGAAGACCTCGAATCGTTCTCGCGACGCGTAGCATGCGCGTTCTCGGATTTGGCGCGCGACTACTACCTGGAATCGGCGGTGAAGCCGGACGTGCGCGTAGGCAAGGATGGCGTGCACATCCGCATCCCGGTTGAAAAGCTACGATGACGAACCTGCTCGATAACAGCATACCCGCAGGTTGCGCACCATACCGCGAATAGGTAGAATAGCAAGGGCGTAAGAGTAACCTATCTATAGCACAACGGAATCCTAACGCAGCATACAAGACGAACCACACGGACTACCAACGACAAAGGATAGGCATGTCCACTTCCGAACAAAAGCCAGACGTTGGCTGCTTGAAGGTATCATCGAAGTCGTCGCCCGCCTCCGTTGCCGGAGCGATTGCCGGCATGGTGAAAGACGGCGTAAGCGTCGAGATCCAGGCCGTCGGCGCCGGTGCGGTGAACCAGGCGGTCAAGGCCATCGCCATCTCCCGCGGCTTCCTGTCTCCGATCGGCATCGAGATCGCCTGCGTACCGTCGTTCGCCGACATCGTCATCGACGGCGAGTACCGCACTGCCATACGCTTCACGGTGGATCCGCGCTATACGCGCGGCGTCGCGCAGCCTCTAGGCGACGATGCCCACCGTCCCGTCCCCGAGATTCGCTGAAAACGAGCCCATGCATACACCATTTACGAACTTGACGTTCTGCATCCGCACGTTCGGGTGCCAGATGAACAAGCACGACTCAGAGCGCATCGCCGGCATGCTCGAGGGCATGGGAGCGCTGCAGGTGGACGCCATCGAGGATGCCGACATCGTGGCGTTCATGACCTGCTGCGTGCGCGAAGCCGCCGACACGCGGCTGTACGGCCAGGTGGCCTCGCTCAAGAACGTCCCCTTGCGCGCCGGCACGCCGCTGTCGAAGCGCATCGTCGCTGTGGGCGGATGCATCGGCCAGCGCGATGGCGAGAAGCTGGTCGACGAGCTGAAGCACCTCGACGTGGTCTTCGGCACCCATAACCTGGGGTCGCTGCCGCGTTTGCTGGAAGCGGCGCTCGAAGAGGGCGGCCATCAGGTGGAGGTGCTCGATGCCGCGTCATCGTTCCCCACCGAGCTGCCTACGGCGCGCGAGCACGAATGGGCGGCATGGCTGCCCATCACCATCGGCTGCAACAACTTCTGCTCGTACTGCATCGTTCCGTATGTGCGCGGACGCGAGAAGTCGCGGCCGTTGGAGGACATCGTGGCCGAGGCCGAGCGCTATGTGGCCGCCGGCGTGAAGGAGATCACGCTGCTGGGGCAGAACGTGAACTCCTACGGGCGCGACCTGTACGGCTCGCCGCGCTTCGCCCAGGTGCTGGACGCGCTCGACCAGACGGGCATCGAGCGCCTGCGGTTCGCCACCAGCCACCCGAAGGATCTCAACGACGAGGTCGTCGGCAGGTTCGCCACGCTGCGCTCGCTCATGCCGGCGCTGCACCTTCCCGTGCAGTCGGGCTCGGATGCGGTGCTTGCGGCCATGAACCGCCGCTACACGCGCGATCATTACCGCGCGCTTGTCGCGAAGCTGCGTGACGACGTACCCGACATCGCGCTGTCCACCGACATCATCGTCGGATTCCCCGGCGAGACCGCCAAGGACTTCGAGGACACGTACCGCCTCGTGGACGAGGTGGGCTACCACCAGGTGTTCACGTTCATCTATTCGAAGCGCGAGGGCACGCCGGCTGCGTCTATGGACGACGACACACCGCGCGAGGTGATCCAGCAGCGTTTCGACCGCTTGGTGGATCTCGTGCAACAGCGCGCGTTCGAGGCGAACCAGCGCGATTTGGGAAGCACGGTCGACGTGCTGGTGGAAGGCGCGTCGAAGCGCGACGAGCGCCTGCTGGCAGGCAAGAGTCCGAAGAACCAGACCGTCCACGCGCCAGCGCCGGCAGGCGTGCGCGCGGAGGACCTTGCGGGCAGCACCGTGCGCGTGCGCGTGGACGAGGCGAAGACGTGGTATCTCGCCGGCGAGATCGTGGACGGGCCCGATGCTGCGGACGGGCGCTGATCCGACGGGCGGGGGAGCACCGTATCCGCTGAAGGCTCCGGCGGTCTGCGTCGTCGGGCCCACGGCATCCGGCAAGACCGACCTCGCCCAAACGCTGGCTCTCGAGCTGGGCGGAGAGGTGATCAGCGCCGACTCCATGCAGATCTACCGCGGCATGGACATCGGCACGGGCAAGCTTCCCGCGTCCGAGCGCCTCGTGCCGCATCACGGGTTCGACCTCGTCGACCCGGGCGAGCCCTTCTCCGCGGCGCTGTTCCAGAACTATGCGCGCGATCGCTTCCGTGCCATCGACGCGCGCGGCAACCGCTGCGTGCTGGCCGGCGGTACCGGTTTCTACGTGCGCGCAGCCGTCGACGACTACGACTTTCCCGCAGGCGAGCAGGTGGGAAACCCCGTTCGCGAACGCTACCAGGCCCTGGCGCGCGAGCAGGGCGCCGAGGCGCTGTGGAAGCTGCTGGCGGCGCGCGACGAGGCCAGCGCCTCCGTCATCCCGCCCGCCGACGTCAAGCGCGTCGTGCGCGCCTTCGAGCTGCTAGAGGAGGGCACGACCTACGCCGAACAGCGCGCCAAGCTCGCTCACATCCCGCAGTTGGTTCCGGCCGTCTTCTTCGGCATGGCGGTGGATCCCGACGTGCTGCGCGCGCGCATCGACGCGCGGGTGGACGCCATGGTGGAGACGGGTCTCGTGGCGGAAGTGGAAGGGCTGCTCGACAGGGGCTTTCGCGAAGGCGTGACGGCGCCGCAGGCTATCGGGTACAAGGAGATCGTGGAGGCTCTCGACGGGTTCATCTCTCTTGACGAGGCTGTGGAGCGGATCAAGCTGGCCACGCGCCGCTACGCGAAGCGGCAGCGCACCTGGTTCCGCAAGGACGCGCGTATCCGGTGGCTCGATGCGACGTCGCGCGATATTCCGTCGCTCGTCGAAGAAGCGCTCGAGCTGCTTGATGACGGCGTTGCCTGACGGTTTCTCCAGACGAAGGAACGCTTGTGATATGATACGAAGCCACGGGCACACTCCTGCCGTCGAACCGTTCAAGATCGGAGCACCTATCATGCAGACAGCGCACGCGTTTCTCTAGCGGCTCGCCGCCGCTTCCGACTGTCTTCGCACGCCGATGCCGGCGTGCTCGTCTCTGCATCGAAAGGTTGGATCCATGACGGAATTCGAATCAGTCATCACGCGGGGCATGACCCCGATCTCCGAAGAGCGCCGCGAGCGCGCCGTGCTCGTCGGCGTGGATCGCCCCGGCTCCACGTGGCCGCTGGCATCGTCGCTCGCCGAGCTCGAGCGCCTCGTGGATACGGCAGGCGCCGACGCGGTGGCCACCACCACGCAGAAGCTCGACGCGCCCAATCCGCGTACGTTCGTGGGCACGGGCAAGGCCGAAGAAGTGGCCGAGCTTGCGCGCGCCCACGCGGCCGACCTCGTCGTGTTCGACGACGAGCTGACGCCCTCCCAGCAGGCGAACCTCGAGAAGGCGATGGGCCGCGACGTGAAGGTCATCGACCGTACGGCGCTCATCCTCGACATCTTCGCCCTGCACGCCACCAGCAAGGAGGGCCGGCTGCAGGTGCGGCTCGCCCAGAACGAGTACCTGCTGCCGCGCTTGCGCGGCATGTGGGCCCACCTGGCCTCCAACCGCATGGGCGGCGGCGTGGGATCGCGCTTCGGCGAAGGCGAGAGCCAGCTCGAGGTCGACCGCCGCATGGTGCGCAAGCGCATCACGTCCATCAAGCGCGAGCTCAAGCATCTGGCCGAGGTGCGCGCCGTCCAGCGCGAGAGCCGTTACGAAAGCGGCATGTTCAAGGTGGCGCTGGCCGGCTACACGAACGCCGGCAAGTCGAGCCTGCTCAACCGGCTGACGAATGCGGACGTGCTGGCGTACGACAAGCTGTTCGCCACGCTCGACTCCACCACGCGCAAGTTCGAGCTTCCCGAGGGCCGCGAGATCACCGTCACCGACACGGTCGGGTTCATCCAGAAGCTTCCGACCACGCTCATCGAGGCGTTCAAATCGACGCTCGACGAAATCACGGGCGCCGACCTCGTGCTGCACGTGGTGGATGCCTCGTCGGACGAGTACGAGGCGCAGATCGCGGCCGTCGAGGACGTGCTCGGGCAGATACACGCGCAGGACCTGTCGCGCGTGCTCGTGTTCAACAAGTGCGACCTGCTCGGCGAGGAGCGCCTCGGCGCCCTTAAAGCGCGCCATCCGCAGGCTCAGTTCGTATCGGCGGCGACGGGGGAGGGCGTAGGCGAGCTCGTGGAGCACGTTGCCCGCGTCGCCTCGGCGCAAGACGAGCATCTCGACGTGCTGATTCCCTACAACCGCGGCGACCTCGTGTCGGTGGCGCACGAAAGATGCCACATCCTGTCGGAAACCCATGAGGAGCAGGGCACGCGCATCGTCATGCTGGCGGCTCCTTCGTTCGCGAGCATGTTCCGTCCTTACACGGTCGATTAGAGTAACTCTAAGGTAAGCGAGCCGCCCCGGGCATCGACCCGGGGCGGCTCGCTTCGTCGCAGGGTAGGCGCTTCGTTCTTGCGGTCGGTCTGCGGCGGCGCCTTATCGGACGGCGAAAGCGGGAACCGGCGCAGCGGCACGTTCGGAAAAGCCGGAAAAGCCCTGCCGAAGCGGTCGGATTGCGGCAGGGCTTCGCGGTTCGATCAAGCTGACGACCAGCGTGCGGTTCGCCGCTACAGGCGGCGGAAGACCGCGACCACCTTGCCGGCGATGGCGCAGTCGGTGGTGATGATGGGATCCATCGTGGAGTTCTCCGGCTGCAAGCGGATATGGTCGCTTTCCTTGAAGAAGCGCTTCACCGTGGCCCCGTCGTCGATGATGGCCACGACGATGTCGCCGTTGTTCGCCACGGGCTGCTCCTTGACCACGACGTAGTCGCCGTCATTGATGCCCGCCTCGATCATGCTCTCGCCGCGCACGGAGAGCAAGAACGACGGGGCGTCGCCCACGATCTCGGTGGGAAGCGACAGGGTGTCGGTGATGTTCTCCTCGGCGAGGATGGGGGAGCCGGCGGCCACGTTGCCCACGAGGGGCACGTTCACGATGTTGCTGAAGCTGGGCTGCACCACGTTGGTGGCCAGCGCGGCGTCCTCGAGCTGGTAGGTGAGGGCGATGGAGCGCGACTTGAGCGGATCGCGCTTGATGAGGCCCTTCTCCTCGAGCGCCTTCAAGTGCACGTGCACGGTGGAGGGGGAGGAGAGGCCGAGGCTCTGGCAGACCTCGCGCACGGTCGGGCCGTATCCCTTCTCCCGAATGCACTCCTCGATGCAGTCGAGCACCGCTTGCTGGCGCTTCGTCACTTTCTCGGCCATAGGTAATCCTTTCGTCGCCTCTACGCCTATCGAACAAATGTATGAAATTTCTATTGACATGAACCTTTGTTCGACCTATTATATACGCGAACAAAGGTTCTACGCAAGAGCAGGAGGCCACAAAATGAAGAATTTTGAGATGAACTGTCCCGTCGAGGGAACGTCGGCCCTTCAACCGAAGCTCGATTCGGCGCCTGCTCGACGCGCCCGCATCATAGCGTTCCCCCAGCATGCGGTTCTGCCCGACCGCGACGTGCGCGCCGTCCGCGACGGCGCCTCCATCGTTTCGGCCGTGCGCACGGGTTCGGCGCAAGGCGTGGCGTTCGGCCGAGTGCAGCGCTGGCAGGCGGTCGTCGGCGGATGCGTGTTCGCGGCGCTCGCACTCGCCAGCCTGTTCGCAGGGTTCTAGCCGAGACCTTTCCCGGCCCCGCGCGGCCGTTCCATAACCCGCAGATGCTGCGTTTCTGCGGCTGCGTAGCGCCTCCGCCACCCCGGAGGCGCGTCCGTTCGGGGGTTTACGCGCCGCTTGCGGCGTGCTAGACTCGGGCGAGCAGCCAATCATGCCGCGCCGACGCATCCTCATGCGGACGGGCGCTTCGCGAAGGAGAAACGGAACATGAAGCGATAACGAAAGCCCTTTTTCACCCCTTGCATTCATTCATCAGCCGCATCGGGTGCGCTTTCGTCATCGTTCTCGACTTCGCCTCGCGTTTCTTCCTCTTCCGATCCGTGCGGCCTTCCTTCATCGGCATCGCCGAACGCTGAGCAGAGCCACCCGTGCGCCTCTTAGACGGAGGTCGCCATGTTCGTTACCGCCCATCATCTTTCCCATACCTACGAAGGCGCCGACCAGCCTGCGCTCGACGACGTCTCGCTCGCGTTCGCGAGCGGCTGGACGGGCATCGTCGGGCCGAACGGCGCTGGCAAGAGCACGCTCGTGCACTGCATCTGCGGCACCCTGGCACCCGATCAAGGCGCCGTGACGCCCCGCGTGCGCGGCGCGGTGTGCCGGCAATCGACCGCGACGCCTCCGGAGACGCTCGAGGAGTTCGCCTGCGACTACGGTTCGACGGCGGTGAAGCTGCGCTCGCTATTGGAAATCGAGGACGAGCAGCTCTGGAGCTACGCTATGCTGTCCCATGGCGAGCGCAAGCGCATCCAGATCGCCTGCGCGCTCGCTGCGGAGCCGCAGGTGCTGGCGCTCGACGAGCCGACGAACCACCTCGACGCGCCCACCCGCGCCCTCGTCGCGCAGGCGCTCGCCTCGTTCAAGGGCGTCGGCCTGCTCGTGTCGCACGATCGCGCGCTGCTCGACGAGCTCGTGCAGTCGTGCGTGTTCGTCGAGGCCGGCCGAGCGCTCGCTATTCCGGGGACGTACACCCAGGCGCGCCGGGAGCTCGAGCTGCGCCAAGATACCGTGCGAACCGAGCGCCGGCAGGCGCGCGGCGAGCTGGCGCGTATCAAGGCCGAGAGCGTGCGGCGCGACGGCGTGGCCGCGCGATCGGCCGCCCGACGCTCGGCGCGGCATCTCGATCGACACGACCGCGACGGCCGTGCGAAGATCAAGCTCGCCGTCTATACGGGACAGGACGGCAAGGCGGGCAAGCTTTCGTCCCAGATGGACAAGCGCATAGGCGTGGCCGAGAAACGCCTCGAGGCGCTCGATGCGAAGAAGGAGCGCCGCGGCTCCCTGGAGCTGGACGCCGCGCCCGCGCCCCGCAAGGTGCTCGCCCGCCTCCCCGCAGGCAGCATACCGCTCGGCCCGGAGCGCATGCTGCATCATCCCGAGCTGTACCTGGGCAACGAGGATCGAGTCGGGCTCGTCGGCAAAAACGGGGCGGGGAAGTCCACCTTGCTCCATGCCTTGCTTCGCCGGGTGACGTTGGAGGAGGGGGTGGCGTACTTTCCGCAGGAGGTTCCCGACGACGAGGTCCGCGCGTTGCTCGTCGAGTTGCGGGCGCTCCCGACGGCCGAGCGGGGCCGCGTGCTCTCCATCGCAGCGCGGCTGGAATCGCCTCCGGAGCGCGTGTTGGACGGCGAGCAGCTGAGCCCGGGGGAGGTGCGCAAGCTCATGATCGCGCGTAGCCTGCTCTCGTCGCCTCGCCTCATCGTCATGGACGAACCGACGAACCATCTGGATATACGCTCGATCGAGGCCTTGCAGGACGTGTTGCGTCATTGCGCCTGCGCTCTCGTGCTCGTGTCGCACGACGAGCAGTTCCTCGACGCGCTCGTAGACGAGCGCTGGGTGTTCGAGGTCGAGCAGGAGAAAGGGGAGGTTGGGCTGGGCGATACTCACGTGCGCGTTGTCCGATAGGAAGGAGCGCTTCTCGTGCAGGTTTTTTGCGCGAATCCGACATGTTGATTGAACCACTATATATTGTATGTTAGGCTGAACCCAAAATCGGCAAAGGAGCAAGTATGCGTTGTCCTTCCTGCGGCAATCCAGAGTCGAAAGTGGTCGACTCGAGGCCTTCCGAAGACGGCACGGCCATTCGCCGGCGCCGCGAATGCCTCGAATGCGGACGTCGTTTCACCACCTACGAACGCCTGGGCGACAATCCGCTCATCGTCATCAAGGCTGACGGATCGTCGGAGGCCTACGACCGTCAGAAGCTCATGCGCGGCCTGCTCAACGCCGCGGCGAAGCGGCCCATCGGGCCCGAGCAGATTGCCTCGCTCATCGACAGCATCGAAGCGGAGCTGCGCAACGCCTCCCGTAACGAGATCGGTTCGAAGGATCTGGGCGATATGGTGCTCGTGCGCCTCGCCAAGCTCGACGACGTCGCCTACGTGCGCTTCGCGAGCGTGTACAAGGACTTCCGCAACGTCGAGGAGTTCGCTGCCGCATTGGAGGGATTGCGTTGATAGAGCGCGTTTCGATTCCTTTGCAGCAGATCGACCCCGACCTGCCCGTACCTGCGTACGCCTACGTCGGCGATGCCGGCGTAGATCTGCGCGCCACCTGCGACGACATCTTGAAGCCCTTCGAACGCAAGCTCGTCCCATGCGGCATCGCCGTGGCCATTCCGAGCGGGTACGCCGGGTTCGTGCTGCCGCGCAGCGGGCTGGCTATCAAGCACGGCGTATCGCTGGTCAACGCACCCGGCCTGATCGACAGCAACTATCGAGGTGAGATCCAGGCCATCCTGGTCAACCTCGATCCGCAGAGCGAGTTCGCGATCAAGCGGGGCGACCGCATAGCGCAGCTCGTCGTCATGCGCGTGCCCGATGCCGCGTTCGACGTGTGCGCGGAGCTGCCGGATACGGAGCGCGGCGCGGGCGGGTTCGGCAGCAGCGGCGTGAGTCTTTGAACCTGATCCTTCCACCCGCTTAGAGTTACTCTAAGCAAGAGCGAAAGGGGCATCGATGGACGCGAGCGAGCACGGAGCTCAAGCCGACAACACGCTGCCATGCTTCGGCATCAGCGAAGTCGCCGACATGACGGGCATCTCCGCGTTCACGATTCGCTACTACGACAAATGCGGGTTCTTTCCCGAACTGGCGCGCGATGCGCGCGGCGTCCGCACGTTCTCGCAATCGGATGTGGCTCAGCTGTACTTCGTCGATGCGCTTCGGAAAAGCGGCCTGTCGATCGAGGGCATCCAGTATTACGTGAAGTTGCAGCGCCGCGGCGCGGCGACGCGCGACGAGCGGCTGGCCATCGTGCGGGCTCAGGAGACGGTGCTCGAGTACCAGCGAGCCGAGCTCGACGAGAGCTTGAAGCGGTTGAGCGCCGCAGGTGTGGAATTGTCGACGGATAGAAAGTCTCGATGACCTTCGTGGTATAGTACTCGCCGAATCCGGTTTGAAGAACCGCGATTTCCATGACCTAGGACTCGTCCGAAGGCAAAATAGGGCCTTAGAACGGCTCTCAGAGCCTCGTTTGCAAAACCCCAGGTCAATGGCTATGAAATTTTGAGAAATAGGGAAAGAGCGCATGACTGACAACGAACATAGGCCGCCTGAGCCGCCTCAAGGGCGCGATCCCGGGCGCGAGCCTGACGATCGCAGCCGGCAGACGACGCTTAACGGCGTCCCGGTTCCGTCGTCGAACATGAACGACCTTCGCGAGCTGAAAAAGGCTCAGACGATGGTCATGGTGGCGAGCGTGGCCGGACCCGTGTCGCTGTTCATCGGCGGCGTACTTCTCAGCGGCGTGGGACTGGTCTGCGCCATCATCGCGCTCCGCAAGTTGAACAAGCTCATCGAGAAGCGCACGGACGTATCCGCGCTTGCGCAGCGTCTCAAGCGCTCGGCGATCGTCGGCATGGCCGTGTGCGGCGTGGCGTTCGCTCTCAACGCGATTTCGTTCTATCTGATGATGCCCGTAGTACTCGAGATGATGGAAAGCGGCGATTACGCGGGAGCTGTGACGGATGCCGGGATCGGTGCTGCAGGATCGACCTCGACCTGGGGATAAACTTATCCGCTGTCGAAACCGCATAAAGCGCTGCAGGTTATGCACGGAACCCGCAGCGCTTTGCTTTTTGCTTCCGAATGCTCGCCAGCCCAAACTCCCCTGACCGCTTCTCAAATATCTATTTTATTGATAATATACGTTATGTAAAGTTATACAGATATTCAGGATTTTTTCGACCAGCGTTGATTGAATTCTCGTAAGTTAACGTTTATGCAGATCAGAGGGCTGTTTACTTCTACCTTTTCAATTTCGAGGTC